>JBGOZZ010000042.1:0-7981 GCA_041480465.1 Methanoregula sp.
ACAATGGTAGTACAATCCTCCGAGCAGGCCATATCAATGATGGGCTCCTGGGTCACATCCTTCATCCAGTTTAGAATTCCTCTTTTCGTGTGGGAAGAGACCCGGTTTTCTCCAGAAGTGATTATGGTGGAACTATCAGCAGAAATTGCAATGAACGAATCAAGGCTGCCTGATTTGTTATCTGACCAGAAAGGGGTCATGTCTGGTTTAAGATATTTCAGACCCACTACTGTCGTAACAACAACAAAACGTTGGGAAGGAGAAACTGCAATCTGTTTTACCAGATCGCTCCGGTTCAGTCCCCAACTTTCACCATTTTCCGTCCACGAATGGATGTCCCCCATGTCGTCAGCGGAAATAATTAAAGAACCATTTGCAGAGATAGCAACTGCACGGATGGGAGCACCCGATGCTCTGATCCAATACACCGTGCCATTTCTGTCAAGCACCTGGAGCAGATTTCCTGCTGCCGATACTACATAGTTTCCGTCAGAGCTCATTGTGGCAACAGTTCCAGCCCGGCCCCCCCAGCGGTTGGTTCCATCCCAGGAGCGTACTAACATCTGGTTACCCCCTGCATAGACTGTAGAGCCATCAGCCGAGAACATGACATCGAAAAATGAACCATCAGCGATTGGCGGCTCTTTCCATGCGTGTGCCAGACTTGCTGCCGTAGCGATGCCGATTATGCTGGTCGTGATAAGAAATGCTGCTAAAACCAGATGAATCCGGAATTGTTTACTCATGGTATTTTCCTGAGAACAGAGTGATATCGTACGGTATAACTTGTTTGTGGATGAAAGATTGCTGATACAGGCTATTCTTTTCACCGTATGAAAAAAAATTTACAGCGTCTCTGTCAATGCCTTGCATCACTGCATTGCATGAATTAATAATGAATATGATCTGAATCAAAGACAAGGTGTGAGTACCCTTGCCCTCAATCACGTGCAAAGATATCGGAATGGATTGTCCTTTTGAAGCGAAGGGAACGACTAATCACGAGCTTATGAGAAAATTTATTGATCATGCGGAATCTGCCCATAAAATGCAGGTGCTCTCTGCGGATGTCATATTCAAGGTGCAGAAGGCAATAAGGAAATAATTTTTATATCCTGCCGATTTCGCCCGGGAGCAATTTATTCTGGTTCCCCCCCCTGGAGAACACATGAATAATTTTCAAGCCTCTGGACCGCTCCTCACCCTTGACAGAGAAGATACCTGTCCCCCCTTACTGCTACCAGGCATGGAGTGATATGAGGTAGTATCCGTTTTAGGAATTATGGGCTCTGTAGAAAATCATAGTATCCATACAAATTCTCACCAACCTTCTGAGGTACTATCCCATCTGGGGATGCCTCATTGGCTGGTGGCGGAGGCATCAGATGCCGTAACCCCCAGGAGCATCTGCGGAGAAAAAACTATAATTTCCCATAAAAATTATAGTATTTACGAAGATCACCAGCCTCAGGACCACTCCGAGGGACGGCGGGCAGGGAAGTTTTTTTAGAATTTTTTCGTCACTGATCTGCTGCGGGTGCGCCCCGTCGGGGGTGGAGGCGTTCTTCGTAAGTGGGAATAAAGAACAATCCCTCATCATTAAAATAATATGATTTTCATGGTTCGGGTGTGAGCTCTTTGTTCATGTGTGTTTCTACAGTGCTGAATTTATCACAATTTTAAGAGTCTCGGGCCCGAGTTGCGTGAAAAATCCATGAACGTTCCGGCTTTACGGAGGATTTGTCCAGAATCCCCCCAAAAAAGAGAAGCGCTATAAAGACATCATTCGATAATAATCGCCGGCTTGAACGGTAAAGCTGTAGCAGCCTTTGCATGTTCGCTCGACTCTGCTTCGGTGATGTGGACTGGTACACCGAACTCTTTTTCCAGGAATCCTTTCGCTGCCTCAAAGACTGCCCTCTCATTGACCTGTTCCCGTGAGAGAGGTTCGACCACCTGCGGTGGCAGGCGATGGATAAGCGTAGTGCACTGCTTCGCTGCGTCAGTAGCCTCTTTGCCGCGTCTGCGCATTGCATCATCTTTCATGATTTCCCTGATCACCGTGCTCCGATCATCTGCTCTGGCGATAGAAAGGAAAATTTCGTGCTTCCATGCAGGTGCAAGGGATATGATAATCGATTTTGGGGTAATCTGAATAAGCTTTTTAATCGATTCGATATCCTCAACCGTGCGGGCGAGAAGCTCTTCGGCAAGCTCGATCCGGGAATTGACCAGTTTTTTCTGTGCAACCGGCCACGGGGCAAAAGAAACGAGCCCTTCGCCAGCGAGTTGTTTCCAGAGATGCTCACCAGTGAACGGGATGAATGGGGCAAGGAGACGAACCCAGGTTGAACAGAGTGTATGCAACTCCCTGCTCCCGTCGCAGTCTTCGGGCAGACGGCGGCGATACCATTTGAGATCCGTCTCGATCCCGAAATACGCTTCCTGCAATGCCTGGCGAGTCTGGAAGTTGGTCAGTGCAGCAGTCGTACGTTCAATGTGCGACTGAAGCCGGCTGATAAGCCAGCGATCGATATCATATGGTTCGCCGTTTGCGTCTTTTATTTCGAGCACGGTATTATAGAACCGTTCGATCTGTTTTTTTGTAGAAATAACAAGATCATTTCTCCAGTCAAAGTCCTGCCAGGGTTCAGCACTTCCCATCAGGAACATGCGGACCGTATCGGCACCAAACTCACTCACCGCATCCTCAAGTAAGAAGACGTTGCCTTTCGACGATGACATCTTCGCACCATTAAGCAGCCCCATGCCGAACACGACCATTCCGAGTGGGAGCTTGTCTTTGGGAAATATCGTGACATGGTGGAAGAGCTGGAACGTGAGATGATTGGAGATGAGGTCTTTTGCAGAAAACCGGAAGTTGTAGGGGTACCAGTACAAAAACTCTTTTCTCATTGCTTCCAGTTTCTTCTTTACGGGCAGGTCAGCAGACTCTTTTCCAAGGAAGATGTAATCAAAAACTTCCGGTGTGAGGAGCTTTGGTTCAATCTCTTTTATCCTGTGGGCAATGGTGTAGTATGCCATATAAATAGTTGAATCCGAGAGGGGTTCGATCAACTGTGTGGGGTCCCATGGAAACCGGGTACCAAGACCGACGCGCCTGGTACAAGCCCAGTCTTTAAGCCAGTCAACGGTGCGGTCAAATTCAAGCCGTACTTCGGGTGGTACCAATGCCATATCACCAAGATGATCGCTGACCTGTTTCTTCCATGCGGGGTCGCTGTATTTTAAAAACCACTGGTCATGCAGGATCTTGACTTTTACTTTATTGCCACAGCGGCAGACAACAGGACGGGTGTCAAATTCATACATGATCTTCGAACCGTACCGCTCGATCATGAGTGCTGCAACCTCGTCACGTGCCACCCGCACTGGTTTACTGCCGTACTTCTTAAAGAGTTTACCCCTGGAAAACTCAACAGAGTAAATCTCCTGCGTGAGTGCATCCATCCGGCTGTCCATCTGGGAGGTAATGCCCGCCCTCTCCACCGCGTCCTGTGCCGGGATCTCGCCGTAACCCTCAACCTTAATCAGGGCGATAGGTTTGATAGTTGTATATTTCCCGGCGTGCTGCAGGTCGCGGAGTGCAATATAGTCAAAAGGTGCATGGGCAGGGACACTCATCACGAGCCCGCTTCCGACATCAGGATCGACAAAGTCAGCCGGGAGGACAGGGACCTTACCACAAAGGGGATGGCTGACAATCGTATCGATCAGATCCCGTCCGGCAATCTCGCCTTGTATTTCTACTATATGATCCTGCAGCACGAGCTTCTCTGCTGCCTCCTGCGAAATAATCCAGGGAGTCCCGTCCACCAGAGCCCTGACATAAGTAATACCCGGGTTTGCCCAGAGGTTGGTGACACCGTGAATTGTTTCGGGGCGGAGTGTTGCTGTGGGGATGAAAGCATCGCCACACCGGAACATGACAAGGGTGAATTTGATCACCTCGGCCTTGTCGCCTTCAAGCAGGTCGTGGTCCCCCACAGGGTTATCATCAACTGTGCAATAACGGACCGGGTGGGCTCCTTTGATGACATGCCCTGCTTCATAAAGGTGTTTCCATTGCCACTCAATGAACTTGCTATAGGTCGGATCAACAGTCGTGAACCTGCGGCGCCAGTCGATGGAGATCCCGCAGGTTGTCATCACCCGCTGGTATTCGCTCGCGAAGTGTCGGACGATGGTCAGTGGATCAATGAATTCATCAAGGACATTCTGAGGCACGTTGTAGAGATCGCGGTAAAGGTGGATAGTTTTTGGATCTTTTTTTGCGATGCGTTTTGAAATGCCGATAACCGGAGCTCCCGTTACGTGAAATGCCATCGGGTACAGAACCTGTTTTCCCCGCATGCGCCAGAACCTTGCGATGACATCGGGAACAATATAGGTCCTGCCATGCCCGACATGCATCGCACCGCTTGGGTACGGGTATGCGACGGTCAGGTAAAATTTCTCAAGGTTCGACGGGTTGGATTCAAATGCATGTGTCCACTGTTCCTGTGCCTCTTCTTCAAATCTTCCCAGATCAAATTCGTTCAAACCATTTCACCTTCGTTTTTTATAAAAAAAATCAGAATTTTCCGGGTTATACCGGGCGCAGCTTTATGATTTCGTTGTTCTGGTAACGCCGGATCATCTCCTGTGCAATGCTTGAATTCTTTGCAAGATGAATCTCTCCTGTTTCATTCACGGTGGCAGTGAACAGGTATTCCTTCCCTGCAAATACATCCACGATCTTACCGCTTTGTTCCGGAGCGACAATAGTAAGCTGCTTCTTATCCGTTTGTATCTTAATACCGCTACCAAGATTGAACTCCGCTTCACTTTTCTGCGGTTGCAGCTGCTGGCGGTCAAATTCAGAGCGGGGCTTGATGTCAATTCCAATACCTATTTTATTGACGATGGCAGAGATGTTCTTACCTCCCTTCCCGATTGCGGCGGGGACGTCTTTGTCGTCGATATAGACGACAGCTTTTGTATCGCTTATCATCTGGACATCAACAAAACCTTCGGTATAGCGCCCGATCTCACGCTGAATATCTTTTTCCATGAGTTTCCAGCCTGGACGATCTTCAGTTTCCTTTGCGGGGGTCATCTCCGGTGTGGGAGCCGGGGAACGAATGTTGCTGACCGATGCTACTGAGACGCCGATATTCTGGACTGTCGGTGAGGATTTTTTTGCTGCAGCGGTCACGGCGGTCATGGGCATCACGATAGTCTCGCCATCGTAGCGGAAGACATCGATGACCAGCTCGCCTGTTTCATGATCAGTTACGATGGTTACCGGGCGGATGTGCATTTCATGGGCCATCCCTTCGGGAACCTTGATGGTGAAATCCACATCATAAATTTTTGTTATCACGCCCTGCCGGACAAAGATTATCGTATTGATAATCTGTGAGAGAACCGAAAAGTCCACGCGATCGGAGAAACGCTGGATGGCATCCTGCACTCCATTTGCATGGATGACGCCAACCATACCAAGACCAGCAAGCCGCATATCCGCAAAGACATTGAAATCCTCATTTTTACGAAGTTCGTCAAAGATAACAAAGTCCGGTCTGACCAGCAAGAGCACATCAGCGGTATTGGACATGCTCCCATCCAGCATCGTGTACTGGGTAATCTGGTCTGGTACCTGCAGTTCACGGGGTGCCTCCATGGTCTTCACGACAAAACCGCTGTCAGAAAGGTAGGTTGCGACGCTCTGTGCGAGTGTGGTTTTCCCGGATCCAGGAGACCCGACAATGATCAATCCTCTCTTCTCGCTGGTGATCCTTTTTGTGATGATGTCTGCCTTGGCATAGTCTTTCAACGTCACATCAACAATCGGGCGGACTGCAGTGATCTCCATACCGTCAGAGAACGGGCGACGGGCGATTGCGATCCGCATTGAACCGATCTGCACCACGGTGATTCCCCGCTTCTCGACTTCGATGAAACCGTCAGGATCCCGCTTTGCTCTTTCGAGAATCTCCTGTGCAAGGGCCCGGAGCTCGTATTCGCTTGTCGGCTGCTCACGGATCTTCACAAGCTTCATGTCGTTGATTGTTCCCTTCTTGGCGCTCGGGCAAACCCGTTCCTTGAGATATACCGCAATCGTATGTTCGTCAAAGAACTGGTCGATGCCCAAGGGAACGAAGTCGCTCACCTGCGGTTTTAAGTAAATGACATCCAGCCCTTTTGCCCGTGCCACCTCGGCCTGCACGAAATCGCTGGTGATGAACCGTGCGGAATTCTCAATCGCGATGTTGCGTATCATCGCGTCGATCTCACCACCGCTTGCGAGCTTAACCTGCTCGAGCGACGGGCGGATACCGGAGAATTTGAGTTCTATCGTTTTCTCTTCTGCCATCCTGCAGAGCTGCTGCAATTCGTTCAGGCCGGAAAATCCTATTTCACGCCCGTTGTTTGCCTGGGCTTCGAGTTCTGCAATGACTGCTTCGGGAACGATTATTGTTGCGCCTTTGTATTCACCGGCTTTTATCATCGAGGTTATACGTCCGTCGATAAGGACGCTCGTATCTGGTACTAGTATCATAAAATATTATTCCTCCCATATGGTATGTTCTTGTATACTATTCGTTCAACGATGGGTGATCGTTGATGGGTACTTATTGGCATGTTAGTGTTAATAAGGGGTTCGAAGAGGTGTAAAGTGGGAGAATATCAAATGGTAAACTATATTTTTTTCTATGTAAAGTAGGATATATGAAATATATTTTTGCAATGATCGGCATTTTTTTGGCAACAACAATAATTACGGCTGGATGTATAGGAGGACGCCTTGGTACTGTAGCATACAGTGAATCCAGCAAACCGCTGGAACCGCAGAAACTCCCTTCAGCCGAATCACAAAATAATAGTCTTTCCACTGGAGCACATTGTGAAAAACTCTATATTCTATCTAAAAAAGTAATTACCGGAGATTTTCCAGATCGTCGCTTAGTTAACGCAATACGGATGGATATTGCCGATAATCAGTATTTTATAAGTCTGACAAGTGATGAAACTATATATCAAAATATCAATGAAAAAACGACAATAAATGCTTCAGTAGTTAGTGATCCATATTACGGACAAGCTTCTGCCAAATATCCGAGTTACCCCACGATATTAGCTATTCTAGATGGATCCTGTTAAGCTTTTATAATTTTCTTGAGAGAACTTGTAAACTCATTTATCGCGATAATATGAGATTTATCAACAGAGGACTTCCATCACTTCCTGCCGGTGCCGTCTCTCGCCTGAATTTTTCTCCCGCACTTCGGGCATTGATATACTGCATTCCCATGACCGTCTGACCATACCCGTGTCATTGGTAGTAAATCGTGGTTGTTATCACAAACGGGAGTTTGAAATTCCGCCATATTTTCATCCCTTATGCAAATTTGAATTGCAATTTACAAGAATTTATTCATTTTGTGCAAATAGGTACTTCCTCTTCTCTGCCATCTTCCTCCACCCCTTTGCCTCCCTTGGATCATGAGCGACCTCTCCAACACAAGTCCGTCGGTCCCCTCATATCCTCCGGATCACGGGCCGGTTACTATTCACTTATTTTTGTTGTATCGAACATTTGTACCGCTGGACAACTAATCTCCCTCTGTTTGCACTACCAGCAGATCTCATCCAAAGGGGAATACCTGATAATCCCGTGTTACATTTGTCCAGTTGCTTACTTCAGCACTGACCAAGTATCTTTCATTGGTGCACCAATCTGACGTGTTGAGAGTATATCTCCAGGAATTTATTCCCTCTTTCCCTTCAATTACGTGGACCGTTCCATGGAAAAGTTCATCTTTGCAGCCCCCGCCGCAAAAGGTTCTATCAACGCCTGTTTTTATTACGGGTGGTGAACCGGGAACTTGTGTTGGGCAGGTATGGGCCCATATGAATGATTCGATAGAAATCTCACTCCCCATTGGAAGATTTGTTGTTCCGGTTATGTTCAGAT
>JBGOZZ010000043.1:0-7838 GCA_041480465.1 Methanoregula sp.
AAGCTCGGGCGATATGCAGATGCGATTGCCTCGTACGACAAAGCAATTGCCATCGGCCCAACGTATGCCGAAGCGTGGCTCAACCGCGGTGTCGCGCTGGATTACCTCGGGCGGTATGATGAGGCCGTTGCCTCGTATGACAAGGTGATTGCCCTCCAGCCAAACCTTACTGCAGCACGGGAAAACCGGGAAATTGCCCTGACCAAGCAGAGCCGGTTCAACCCGATAACCATCGGAGTGGTTATTATCTTCGTGATCATCATCGCCGGTGCTATTATCTGGCACATAAAACCCCGGAAACTATTATCTGTCCAAAACCCCTTCCAGACGAGACCTGAACAGCCAAAAATGGAAGAGAAGAAACCGGAAGCGAAGAAACTGTATTACGGAGCTATTCCTGAAGAGAGCAGGCTGCATACCTTAGCGAGCCTGTGCGGAGTGATGAATGTAGCCGGGGTTTCCATTCTTGACGACCCGGAAAAAGTAGCAGTTCTCCTGAACGAATACTCCCAGGGTGAACATGAAAGGGAACGCAATGTTTTGATTCTTGCGCTGAAAGATCGCATTCCGCAGGAGTTGCTGAAATCGCACCGGGGATTTACCCTGGTTAACACTTCCGTAAAGTTGAAGAAGCGACTGATGGAAAACCATGAAATGCCTGATGACCTTGCCCGCTGGGCCATCGAGACGTGGGCAAAGGCGCTGGAGATGGGGAAGTAAGCAGCCGCAAAACCACGGATTGGATGTGTCTGGATCGCGATGGAAGGTGATCCGGATTTTTATTCACCACCTGAGCGCAAAAAATTTTTGTTTTACCTGCTCATCTGCAAAATGTATGGCAACTTTCATCGGATCTTCAGATCAACGTTATTGAGATATCGTTGTACAAGTTCCGGGTTGTAAATCCAGCAGATCTTTTTCTCCGAATCAATCGCAATCTTGCCGGAATCCTGAAGGTTCTGATAATCACCGAAAATGTCTGGTACATCATTTTCTTGGGCAGATTCTCCCATAACGCTCGTTTCCTGTATTCTCCGCCATGCTCCCTGATGAAAGATTCAACCATCAGAACAGTATCAAGCGACCTCGATGATACGATCTCCTTTTCCTGGGATGATTTCTTCCTCGGGTTCGAGATAGGGAGATCGCCTCCTTGATATTTTCCTTGGCCTCTTTGATCGTTTTACCCTGCGTGATACGGCCTGGAAAAGAGGGAACAGATGACGACATACCAGCTATCCTCCCCCTTCGTTATCACAACCTTCAGGTGCATTGTCCGACTCCCGTTCGAATGTGTACAATTGCGAGCCGGCAGAGGATAATCTTTGTTTCATACGAGGTTATGCTGATTGAATTGCATAAAAATAAATCAGCATGGTGCAGTTTAGCTGGCGTATTCTTCGTCGAATATTTGCATACCCCCAGCGATGAGCGGGAAACCGGACGGAAAAATTATTTCGAATGAGTAATTTTCAATCCTTCGTTATCCACCTTTGTCTCAATGGCTATCGTCAGCCCGAGCGGGTTGAGGATCTTTTCGAGTGCTGTGCGGTCGAGGGCGGTAATTACCGCAATGGAAGGACCTACGGAACTCATACCAACAAATTCGAGGTGAGCGTCGCGTAGTTTGCTCATGTAGGTATAAATCGCAAAACTATGATGTTCAACCTCTGCCCGCCAGGGCAATGTTCCCTGTCGGAATCAGTCTCACAGGGATAGTCTCCTGCAACTTTCTCCGGATGCGCAACGGAAAGGGAACAGACGAGAAGAGAGGGGTCCTGGTCGAGAAGGATACCTCCTACTTCTTCTCCTCTATCCTCATCCCCTTGTTATCGATCTTCGTCTCCACCGCCACTTTGAGACCCAACTCCGCGATGGCCTTCTCCAGGTCCTTCCTGCTCCGGTCCGTGATCACAGCGATGGTGGGCCCGACCGAGGACATTCCCACGAAGTTAAAACCTGCCTCGCGTATATGAGCCATGTACTCGTAGATCCGGAAGCCGTGGTGCTCCACTTCCGCCCGCTTTGACCCCCGGAACTCGATCTCCCACATGATGTTCCCTGCCTTCTTCACATCTCCGTGTTCCAGCGCCGGGATCAGATCCATCAGCACCATGTGGCACTTCACGTCGCGGTCCAAGTAATCCAGGTTGCGACCACGGTTCATCAGAAGTTCGATCTCTCGGGTGCCCGCGGACGAGATGTCGGATACGGGAATGACAATGAAGACATTCTGCCCCTCGGCAAAAGTATGGCGATACACGAGCGTCAGATCATCCCCCATGATGGCCATACCGCCGTGGGTGGAGACTGCGGGGCCGACCCCGGTCTCGAAGGCGAACGCGATTTTCCCATCGCCCGTCTCCTCCACGAAGTTGTAGCCCATCAGGAGCCGGAGCTGGTCCTGGGTGAGGGGAGAACCTACCGCCTGGTTCATGGCAGTCAGGGTCGCGATGGAGATAGTGGAGGTGGACCCCATCCCCACATGGTGGTACTGGTGGTCCCGGGCGGTGATGCGGAAACCACCCTGGTAACCGACAGCCTTCCTGAAAATCTCGACGTGATGGCGGAGAACCGGTGCACGGTCATAGTTGATCTCCACATTCTTCGGGGTGCAGGAGACCTCGGCAGTGCAGTACACCTGCACCGCGAACCCCACACCCCCACCCCCGGGCTTTCCCGGGGCAAACCGGTTCATGTCCAGCACTGTAAGGTGAATCCGGGCAGGGGCGGTGACCACCACCGTACCCTTCACCGGCTTCAGGCTGTACTTCTTCTTCTCGAAATCCAAGGTATTCATCTGGTTTCCGGGCAGGAACGGCAGTAACTCGTACTCCACGAGATCCAGGTCCCCACCCCGTATCATCAGTTTCGGCATATGCTCTCACACCTTCAGATGGTCAAAGTAAGATGTTCTTGACCGCAGCCTCATCCTTTTTTTCGAATTCAAGCGTTTTGAGGTTCTGTCCCGGGGGAAATGGATTGAATTCGTATTCGACGAGATCAAGGTCTCCGCCACGGATTTTCATGGTAGGCATTGGTATCAGTTCCTGTTGGGGGCGATCAAAGAATAATGTTTTTGCATTCATGTTGAGAAACGTTTTTAGTTTTTGTAATGGCGGAGAATTTTAATCCTGCACTAACATCCTGCACCATTATCTGAATGCCACCGGCGAGGTAAGGCTGAGCGCAATGCAGGAATGCCTTGCCAGATTTTATTAATTCATGAGAAAAGGTAATAATAACGTGTTGGTATATTTTCGGGGTAGATTTTCTGATGATGGGGATCCTGATGATCCTGATGGGAAATTCCCCTTAAGACAGAGAAGTGAAAATCCCATGAAAACTATTGTGCTTCTTTTCCTCGTCATTGCCGGGTGTATTCTGGTGACAGGATGTGTAGGCCAGATGAAAACTGCCGCAGCTAATGTTCCGGCTGTCACACCTTCAAATACTTTCACTCCGTTCTCAAACTTGACCAATCTGCCCAATATATCCACTACTACCATACCACCGGAATGGAAGGGACTGCTCAAAATATCCGTAAACGGGTGGATAGGTGCAGTTCCCGTATCAGTAGATAAAAAAAATATTGGAGTTGTGGCAACTCAAAGACCAATAACACTGATGCTGGAGGAGGGGAACCATACCGTTGAAGTGTGTTGCGGTGTAGTATGTGAACAGGAGAATATTACAATCAAATTCGGAGAACAACGGATCGTTGACTTTTCGGAGCAGTTGAAAAAAGATTGCGAATTTTCAGAACCAACTGCACGGATAATCGGATATTTTCTGAGCGGCGACCAGATTATGGTTAATGTAGAATTCATAAATCCCACTACGCAGGATCTCACTATGTCAACAGAAATCAGCTGCGGGTATTCATATATCGAAAGCAGAAGTAACAACCGGATAGGAAATTCTGCACAAGGCCAACTGTTTTTGACGCTGAAAGCTGGTGATCGCATAACAAAGACACTCAATCTCAATTTAGCCGGTGGTTCTAGTTATACGTACGAAATACCAACGATAACCCGGGTATCATCACAAAAATAGACAACTCATGTGAAAATTTATAACGGAACCGGGCAAAAATTCAAGGGTTTTTTTATGCACAAAAAAAGTTCCTGAACCTGATTATTTCGCAACCTCACGATCAAAAAATATGTTTTTCCCCGTCGCGGAAAGCGGTATGGCGTACGCGACAGTGCAATCCTTCCCGAGCAGGCCGAGATCGAGAGCGGCTGTACCTGCGCTGTACATGATGCGGTTGTCGACATTATGGATCTGGGCTGTCTTTACTGCAGACCCGAGCGCGATACCGAGATCGGTCATCCGCACCGAACAGTTTGGTCCTGAAAAATCCGTCGTTCGCTTCTTTCGTTTTTTACCTTCACGCGCGAGCTCCCCGCAGGTTGCATAACCGCATGCCCCGCAGTTGACCCCTGCCACCAACCTCCCTTTCGCGCCGATGATGACGCAGGCATCACATGCTGCAATATTTTTTGCATCCCGTACAAAGAAACCTGTCTTACGTTTTTCTCCTGTATCTGCCAGCCGATCCGCAAGAGTTTGTATCTCATTGCCTGTCAGGATCCGGACCAGAATGGTATCCACACCTTTAGCCTTGGGTGCAGTGCGTGCTGCAAGTTCCATGAGCCCGGCAACTACCATCACTGCTGTCAGATCAATGGTCATAAACCATATGTGGCAGGGCAGGGGAATAAAGAGGTGGGATTGCCAGCACCTGAAATCAGAGGACAAATTGATTATATTTTACTCTGGTGACGGATTCACCTGTATCGCTACGCCATCAAACTCGGCGATAATCCGTTCGCCCTGGTGGATCATAATGCGGAATGTGGAATACCTGCCATTGTCCGCCACGCGGTGGGCAACTGCCACAATCGAGCCGGTTGCCGGCGAAATATACTGGATATGCACGGAAACGGCGACACGGTCAATTCCCGCGCAGTTTGCCGCTATACCGAATGCCTGGTCGGCAAGGGCACATATCGCACCGCCGTGGGCAACATCATGGGGATTTTTCTTCCCGGAGCAATCCATGACAACACGGGCATACCCGTCGCGTGCTTCGGTGATTTTCATTCCCAGAAGTTGCGCAAACTCACTCAGGTTGAATGCAGATATCCTCTCGGAAATGATCTGTTTTGTGGGATCTGTCGGATGAGTTGCTGGCATGCGTACTCCGGATAATCAAAAATGGTCGGGATACCCTGGTTTTTACTTGTATTTCTTCTGCGTATAGGAGTATTTCGCAGTCTCGCCTCCATGGGAGACAATGTAGACCCATTCATAGAGCGATTGTAATGTTCCGTATTGTTTGTACCGGCGCATCGAGAATCCTACTTTGAGCCTGCCGTCAAAAACCACTTTGCCCTGGTCCTTCATCCGCAGTGCAATCTCAAGGTCGTCTCCTGCATCGATGCAGCGGTACATCCCGGCTTTTACAAAGGCATCTTTCCGGAATGCCGTGTTGCATCCGAGCGTGTAATAAAATGTCTGGCTGTAATAGCCTATCCGTGAGAAAGTGTTGGCAAGCATGAGGGAAAATTTGTTGCCAATCCCTTCTTCAATCGGGTAGACCGGCCCATACAACTGGGCAAGGCGACTGTCTTTGAAATCTTCCTGAATGATCCGGATCCAGTCCGGGGGGAGGATACAGTCGGCATCGGTTGTTGCAACAATCTCTCCCTTTGCTGCCATAATCCCGTCATTTCGCGCCCCGCCAACTTTTTTGCTCGTCTGGACAAAAACATTGTCGGCATACTTCCGTGCAATATCGCACGTCGCATCCTTTGAACCGCCATCCACCACAACAATCTCGTATTCGGAGCGGGGGACCGTCTGGTGGGAGAGGGATACAAGACACTGTGCAATATTCTCCTCTTCGTTAAAGGTCGGGATAATAACCGATATCATGGGGGCATAAACTCCTGTACAGTTGTTATAAGTTTGCGGATAATAAGCATGAGGATTAAATTGTTTACAACATAATTTTTTCTTCAGGTGTTCATCAGCACAAATCGTCTGGAGTGGTTTTTTCTGTCTGTATTATCTGCCAATAGAACGCGAATATTAAGAATTTGAGAATATTATTTTTTTAATCCTTTCTTTAGTCGATAAATAGCGTCGGCAGTTAATACCGGAATGTTATGTGCTGATTCTGTATGTTCAATAAATCGTTTTATGACATCCCGTTCAGTTGTTCCAGTTACTTCGAAGGAACAATCGAACCCGATATCTTTGCAATTTATTGAAGCCATGAAAACCAAATTAGAAAACGTGCCTTATAAATTCACAAATCTCTGTGAGTACAATGATAGAACTCTTCGCTTATACGAACTATAAAAAGTGTGGGGAAATTACCGCCGTCCCCAGTGGCGTGTTGTTGCCAGAGTCATTGCCTATGAGCTAAAATATCCGTGACCTCACGGCTTCCAACTACACTGCCACATTTTATAGGAAACAGCGCCATTAATCAGATTAATCTTTTTTTACAATCCCGACGCCACAAAATCCATGACGCTCCGGATGCAGCCATCCATGTTCAGGTACTCGAACTGGGCAAACCTGCCCACTAAGGGAATGCCGGCAGTACTGCAGTACTCCTTTATGACTGCGATATTTTTCTGATAGTCAAGATCGTAGACGACATACGCAAAAGGCTGCCGCTCCACGGATGAATAGACTATCTGGTCCTTTTTGAGGATCTGCATCCTCCGGAGTGTTTCTGTAACTTCCTGTATGAGTTCGCCACCGGTCATCGAGGCAACTTCATCACCCGGTTGGTGGGTGATCTCGGCAAGGACAGCACTACAACCGGGCGGGGCAACGTTGCGGCTGTAGTGTGAAGGAAAGGAGATCCGGTTTGCCATTCCCATGGCAGGATCCGGCACGTAGATCCATGAAAAATCCGGCACCCTGCCCCTGATCCCGATGTTGACACAGACCAGTGAATTATACTTCAATGCAGCTGCAGCATTTTTTATTTCGGATGGGACATCCTCAAGACATGGCAGCAGGTGCTGGATCGGCATCGTGCAGATACACCGGTCAGCCTCGATCACTTCATCACCATTGCTGATCTTCCAGCCCGCGCCGGATCGTGTTATCGAGACCACCCTGAATCCGGTCCTGATGCATTTTTTTGTGGGCGCTGCGATGGCATGGATGAGGGCTTCAATCCCTCCATCAAGCGGGTAGGAAAAGACCGACTGGTGGGTATACCCTTCGGTTTCGATGCCGATGGCGGACCTGATGACATCCTCGACAGGAGGACGGGGGATCCGCCCGTCTACCCAGTGCAGGGACATGCGATCGGTCGGGTACTTCCAGATCTTCTCGTTATAGGGAACCATGTAGCATTCGGCAATGCCATTTCCAAAGGTATAGAAGATCCATTCGCGGAAGTTTTCCGGAGGGGGGATCTCCCCTTTTTCCACCGCAATCAGGGTTTTTACAAACCCGTTAATGCATGCAAACCTGTCTTCCGGTGGCAGATCAGAAAGCCCGTTCTCGAACGGATACTTGACAAACAGGTGTTTATAAAAAATTTTGGTGGTGCGGTTATTCCGCTGTTCGTTATCTGTAATCATCCGCCGCATGAATGCAAGGACTTCTGCATCGCGGGAGAAAATGATGTGTGAACCCCCGGTATCAAAGGTAAATCCCTGCTCTGTTTTTGATCGGCAGAGACCGCCGTACTCCGGCTCCGCTTCAAGAACAACCACGTCGTTGCCTTTTTCCTGCAGGAGCCGCGCAAGTGTGAGCCCGGAGAGTCCGCCACCCAGTATCGCAGTTTTCACTGCTCAATA
>JBGOZZ010000044.1:0-7658 GCA_041480465.1 Methanoregula sp.
CCACCAAAAAGAGAAAGCCACAATAACCATCGGGTTGATCTCCATAGATGACCCGGGTGAATATGGTATTGCTGAAATCGATGTAAATTACGAGATCAAACGCTTCAAGGAGAAACCGTCGCCCGGCGAGATCTTCTCCAATCTTGCAAGCACCGGTATGTACGTCTGCAGCCCGGAAGTTTTTGATCATATTCCGCAGGGTACAAAATACGATTTTGCCCGCGACCTTTTCCCCAGAATGATGGAGGAAAGATTTGTCCTGAAAGGCTGGCTTGCCCGGGGTAACTGGACTGATGTCGGAAGCCCGCACTCGCTCCGCCAGGCTGAACGATGGAAATTACAGGATATTTCTTTTTCTGACATCATTGGCAACCTGTCTATGCATGGAGCACAAATCCAGGGGCCGGTCCAGCTGGGCGATTCGATAACCCTTGGCAAGAACACCAAGGTCATCGGTCCGGTTGCCATCGGTCCGGGTACAACTATCGGTGATAATGTATTGATCGGGCCATACACAACTATTGGTGACAGATGTATTCTCAGGAATAATGTGAAGGTTTTTTCATCATCTCTCTATAATCGGGTTGTTGTTGGTGCGAATAGTACTATATCGGGTAGTATAATTGACAACGACACGCATATTGGGGAGCACTGCAGTATCGAAAACGATACGGTGATAGGTCCCCGTGTAGTCCTGCGCAACCGGGTTATAATTCACTCAAAAACCCGCCTGTGGCCGGAAGTGGTTGTGACCGATGGAACCGTAATAAAAGAGCATGTACTGAATGAAAAATTTGACCTTCGATATGACGGTTCCTGAGTATTTTTGAGCTGCTAAAACGAACCATACCTCCTCATGACCAGGAGGAAGAAACCAAAATTTTTACCAATATCTTTTTGTATTCTTAATTCCAGGCAGATAAGTCCATGAAAGATTGTCTGAATTGCTGCAGGGACAATCCCCCTGCATATTAAGGTATATAGATTTGCATTCCGTCAGACCAGTGCGATTCTGACCTGAATTGCCATCATTCTGAAGAAGAGCTGATTATTTCAGCCTTTTAAAGGGATTCAGACTCTTTTTACCAGACGGTGCGTAATCGCAACAAGAGGGTGTCGGGCATAATCGAGTATCTGAACATCATCAAGTGTTTTTAAATTCATTGCACGGGCAGTCCGTTCCATGCCCAGTTCAATATCTTCCTTTATCTCGATAATGTAAGCATCAAGCGCTGTTATGCCGAGTTTTTTTGCCGCAATAGCCCGGTGATGCCCATCAACAAGAATCGTCCTTCCCGGACGCTTCACGACAATAATCGGCTCAGCAAGCCCTTTCTTGATCTCGTACATCCGTCCTTCCAGTTCATCCTCATAGATCTTTGACTGGGTAGGCAGAAGATCTTTTACCGGCACTGTCCCCCGGCCCAGTTCAGGATCGACCCCATAGAGTTTCTTTAACGTGCTGATGAAATTGAAAACTTTTTCCGGAGAAACATGCTCGATCTGGGAGCGGATCACATCTGAATTGGATATAATTCCCAGCAGCCGGTTTTTCTCGTCAACAACCGGAAGTTTCTGGATCCCGCTCCTGAAGATCACCCGTGCTGCATCATTAATATCCATATCCGGATCAGCCACTATAAGATTATTGGACATCACCTGCCCGATAGGAGTTATCAACTGGACAAAAAGCAGGTCCCTGGCCGAAATATACCCTACCACACTCTCACCATCTATAACCGGGAATCCGTCATGATGGGTCTTTTGTATTTTTTCTATAACATCCTTAACCGTCCCGCGCAAATCGACACTGACGACATCATAGGTCATATAGTCCCTGACCTTTTTTTTATCCATCCATAGACGTTTTAGTGAAAAGAGTACTAAAAGTCATCGGAAAAAAAAAGCGGGGAGGGAAAAAATCAGCGTTATTTTATCTCTCTGCGCGATTTCTGGGAGATTTCTCTCTTGTTTATCCCGACTCCAGGATACCTTTTTAAAAACCGCCCTTTCCCCCTCACCAGTTATATCTGCAGGCATTCTGACGTGGCGATGCATGGAGCCGTAGACCCGCGCCCTCATATCACGGAATTTCCTCTCGAATAAATGCAACCACGGCTTCTTATTTTACGCATCTTTTCATCAGATAAGATAACTTTTAGTTAGTATTTATTTCTTTTAAACTTTATTGTTATACCAGCTGGAGCGGAATAGTTTATGACGGTTGGACTAAAATGTAATAAGGAGGAAAAAAAAGCATGGGTGAGAAGAAAAGGAAGGAAGCATCGACGAAACTATGGAAAAAGATCCTGATAGTGGGCGCCTGTGTACTTTTTGTCGTGCTCATGATAGTTTCGGGCATGGGTTCCGGGTGGTTAAGTATTTTTACTGTAGTCAAACCGGGCGACACCGTTGTAATTGACTATACGCTTTTTAATGCTGAAGGAAATCCCATCCTGACAACAGACCAGCAGGTATACATAAAGACAGCATCGACCAGCGGGGGATTGGTATTGTCAAAACAAATCAGCATCACTGCCAACCAGACGCTGACCAGTTCTCTCTATCCGGTACAGATATATACTTCTGATAGCGGATGGAGTAAACAATTTGCAATTTTCTCTCCTGAATATAATGCGATCAGTGCAGGTCTCGTCGGAATGAAAATCAATGAACAGAAACGGATCAGCATCCCTTCCGGTAATTCCATGACTCAGGACTGGTCAACGGATCAACTCCTGCTCAACAAAGTCAATATCAGCGACATCAGTGTTGGGGATGTCCTGGCAATGGGTGTGTCAGACAATCCCGAAGCAGAAGTTAACAGTACCTCATCAATTACCTATATCCGTACCGGGGAAGTCACTCAAAAGACTCAGTCGGGTGTTGTTGTTGACTTTGGCTATCCCGTTGCTGATATCCGGATTGTTTCTATAAACAAGCGTTAGATAACCCCCACAAACTCTTTTAATTTCGCTCTCCATTGATTTTCATGGCATTGCGTGTGATCTGTTTTTACCAGCCGGGGTGTATGGGTTGTATGGAACAGACCCCGATTAATGCTGAAGTTGCAAAATCCCTCCACATTACCATTGAGGAGATCGATGCGACAAAAAATCCAGGCTATATCAGGGAATTTCAGCTGAAGGTAACCCCAACGATAGTTATTCTTAAAGATGAGCTCGTCAAGGAGCGGTTCGAAGGAGTTGTTCATACAGAGCAACTCATAGCCGCACTTAAAAAATATCTATAACCGGCAACCGTAGATCCGCTTGATCCGGTGGGCGACAGTTTTCCATCCCTCTTTTCTCATCAGCGGGCCATCACGCAGTTTGAGATGCGAAACTTTGAATCTTTTTCCCGACGCGACATACATCTCACCTACCACAAACGGCTGCTCACCGTCACATTCCATATAAACCGGCGCTGTTTTTCTCCCATCATGGATAGAGATCTTTACAACTACCTGTTCTATCGTGCGGGTCCACAGAGCTGTGATATCGGGCGCCTTTGCCCGGTTGACCCGTTTCTCGCCGCTTTCAATGGAAGTTACTTCGACGCCAAATGCTTCCTCACCGCACTCTGCAACGAGATGGTCCCCCACACTGCACTCGTCATCTTCCGCAAGTTCAATCCCACAGACAAGTGATGTCCCTTCCTTAGAGACAATTGCTTTGACCATGATTGACTGGGGTTCGGTTTCTTTTTTTATGCGCTGGTAATGACCGCAGGCAGTGCAGCGGACAAGCAGATCGCGGGATTCAGTGACCGTTTCGTGTTCGGTCTCGTCATTGCAATCGGGGCAGTTGACGGTGATAAACATTGAATATGCATGGCAACCCTTACATGATAAAGTATGGAGGCTCAGGATATTGTGTATTGCCGGGGGCACCCGCTCGTTCTTGGCAGCCACCCGACAACTTTTGAAGTAACACGGGAGGGTCACCTGACGAAAAACGGCAACTGCATTATCGGCATTGCGGCCGACAAAGGCTGCAGTGAGTTGTCACCCGCCTTCAAACGCGTGATTGCCCATGATGATGCCATTCTCTTCACCAGGCTCTCCTGCGGCGGGGTAACAGTAGAAGTGAAGTCATGGGGGTCCTCGCTGATGACCCTTGATCATCCGACCGACATGGTCTGGAGACATAGTTCCTATGTCTGTGACCGGACAATCGGTATCATGACCGATTTCGTGGCGGCAACTCTGCCCAGACTACTCATCATGAATCTTATGGAAGGAAAAGAAATGATCGTGACCCTGACCGCTATACGTCCCGGGAAAGGGTTGTAATCTTCACTTCTGCCTCGTTGAGAATTTCTTCGCACTGTTTCACGAGAGCTGCACCCTGCTCGTAGAGCCGAATACTCTCGTCGAGGTGGGTGTTCCCGTCTTCAATTTTTTCAATAATTTTTTTCAACTGCTCAACTTTGGTCTCATAGGTTTCATCCATGTTCCACACGCTCCACGCTCATGTCACTTCTGCCGTCATAAAACCTGATGTTTATCCTGTCCCCTTTATCGAGATCAGAAACGCTTTTCACTATCTTACCTGCCTTCTCTGCCATACAATACCCCCGTGAGAGTACTGCAAGAGGATTTCTTCCCTCAAGAGCTGTTCTCATACCTTCGAGGAGAAGTCGCTCACGCTCAAGCCTTGTGGTAAATGCCCTTTCGAGCCGGTCGGACAGATCTGCAATATTCTGTTTTCTCTCTTCCAGTTTCCTTGCAAACCTCAGGGGACGGAGACGATTACGAAGGTCGGTAATCTCTTCTTTTTCCCGTTCGATCCGCGTCTGCATGACCGAATTCATCACATTTTTCAGATCTTTTAACCGCGCAATCAAAATTTTCCTGTCTGGTACAACAAGTTCTGCTGCGGCAGAGGGCGTTGCCGCCCGCAGGTCTGCAGCAAGATCACTCAGTGTTACATCTACCTCATGGCCAATTGCGCTCACAACCGGGACCGGGCTCGAAACGATTGCCCGCACAACATCCGGATGATTAAATGGGAACAAATCTTCAAAGCTCCCTCCTCCACGGGCAACGATGATCACATCCACCAGGCCCGCAAGGCAGGCGATAGCATACGCGATCTCCCGGTGTGCCTCTTCACCCTGCACAGCGGTGGGTGAAATAATGATCTCCATCGGATAACGTCGCTCAACAACGGTCCTGATATCGTGGATCACAGCACCAGTCTTTGATGTTACAACGCCAATTTTTGACGGGAACAAGGGAAGAGCTCGTTTACGATCCAGGGTAAAACACCCCTCTGCAGCAAGCTCCTTTTTCCAACGCTCGATGAGCAGGAATTTCTCTCCGATACCGGCTTTTTCTATCCTGGTAACCTGTAACTGGTACGACCCGTGCGGAGCATAGACCCTGACCGTCCCGGCTAGTATAACCTCCATCCCCTCAGCGGGATTAAATGACAGATTTTCTGCATCAGATCGCCACATCACGCATTTGATAACCGCGGCGGTATTCCCCCCACCCTTTTCCGAAAGAGAGAAGTAACGGTGCCCCCGACCATGGTGGGTATAATTGGTAATCTCTCCACGAACCCGGATATCCCGGAGAAGCTGAATGTCAAGGAGTCCTTCAATAATCGCTGACAACTCGGAGACCCGGTATGGCGCATCAACAACATCCGCAACATCAGTGCGGTTAAACCAGTCCATCAACAATTATTAGGATAAAACCGCATATGAAGTAGTACTACCATGGTATCATTTTCCGTCGCCAGCATGTTCTTTCATGAGTACACTATCAAAGAAATATTCTCGTTCGTGTCCCGTGCCGGCTTAAATGCAATGGAGTTCTGGCTGGAGACACCACATTTCTGGCTTCGTGATCTTCCGGTGAATGAAGTGATCGCATGCAGGAATGAGCATCCTGAACTTGCCACCCTGAATGTCCATGCACCCATTCTCGACCTGAACCCCTGCTCCATTAATCCTGATGTGGCTCAGGTATCCGTCGAATATTCCGTCAGGGCTATCACGATAGCTGAGCAGATGGGAGCACATATCCTTACGGTTCACCCGGGACGCAGAACGGCAAAACGACCCCCCAGTCCGGCGGACTTTAAACGATTTGATCATTTTGTTTCCGCGATCCGCGAGGTGGCGACCAGTAATTCGATCAAAATCGGCATGGAAAATATGGAACCAATCATCAACTCCCTTCTCTGTACTCCGGAACGCATGCGTTCACTGCTTGATGAAGAACCGTGGTTGTTCTTCACTCTCGATGTTGCACATGCGATGGCAAAATCAGTTAACGAGCCAATCCGGTATATCGAACTCTGTTCTGATCGACTGATTAATGTGCATCTCAGCCGGTTCGATAACGGAAAAGCTCACTTATCTTTGGACCGGCAGACATCAATGGCGACGGTTATGGAATCTTTAAAAGAACACCGTTTCAAAGGAAGCCTCACGCTCGAGATAGAGGACCTGAACCTGCAGCACCCCTTGTCTCATGAAGAAAAGATTTCACTGCTTGCCCGGGATTGTGCCTTTATGCGGGAATGCATGGAATAAAGCGCTGGTTTTATTTAATTCCTCCCCGAATAGGATAGTGTATTTTTATTTATGATCCAGAACAATCTGCGTGCACCAGCACAGCGTGAAATGCGATGATAGAGTACGCTGTTGAAATCCTGCTCTTTATCATCTGTGTCCTTCTCACGGCTTTTTTTTCGAGTTCGGAAGTCGCTCTTATCTCTATCACCCGTGCAAAAGTACGGACGCTCGTCAATGAGGGTCTGCCGGGATCAGATGCTGTGGCGGCATTAAAGGAGTCCCCGGAACACCTTCTCATCACGATCCTTATCGGTAACACCGTCGTCACCACTGCCGCAGCATCAATAGCAACTGCTGTCGCAATCCAGATCTTTGGCGATATCGGAGTAGGGATCGCGACCGGGTTCGTTATAATCATGTTGCTGGTCTTCGGCGAGATTGGTCCCAAGATCTATGCAGCCCGGGCATCGGATTCGTTTGCACTCACGATTGCACCGGTAATCCTTTTCTTCTCCCGTATTTTTACTCCTGTTATCTGGCTTGTCGAACGGATAAGCCCGAAATTTGGCATCGGAAAGGAGGTCGCGGAACCGGCAGTGACCGAGGAGGAGATCAAGGAATGGATCGATGTCGGCAAGGAGGATGGCACTATTGAACAGGCGGAGCAGGATATGCTCTACTCGGTGCTCGAGTTTGCTGACACCACTGCCCGCGAGATCATGACGCCCCGGATAGACGTGATCGCCATGGAAGATACGGTCTCTTTTGAAGAAGCGATCCGGGTCTTCAATGAATCCGGCTTCTCCCGTATTCCTGTCTACCATGACCAGGTAGACAACATCACGGGCATCCTGAATGTTAAGGATGTCTTCTCTGCAATGGTCTCGCACCGGAAAGATTCGACCATAAAGGAGGTCATGTACGACCCGATGTTTGTACCCGAGACAAAAAAGATTGACGACCTGTTAAAAGAGCTCCAGGTAAAACGGGTGCAGATTGCAATCGTCCTTGATGAGTATAGCAGTTTTGTCGGGATCGTGACCGTCGAAGATATCCTTGAGGAACTTGTCGGCGATATCATGGACGAGTATGACAAGGAGGAACCCGAAGTCCAGAATATCTCCGAG
>JBGOZZ010000045.1:0-7629 GCA_041480465.1 Methanoregula sp.
AAAGAACTGGTCGATGCCCAGTGGTACGAAGTCGCTTACCTGAGGTTTTAAATAAATAACATCCAGCCCTTTTGCCCGTGCCACTTCTGCCTGCACGAAATCGCTGGTGATGAACCGGGCGGAATTCTCGATAGCAATATTGCGTATCATCGCATCGATCTCGCCGCCACTGGCAAGTTTAACCTGTTCAAGAGATGGGCGGACACCGGAGAATTTGAGTTCTATCGTTTTTTCTTCTGCCATCCTGCTGAGCTGCTGAAGTTCGTTCAAACCAGAAAACCCTATTTCGCGCCCATTGTTTGCCTGGGCTTCAAGTTCTGCAATTACTGCTTCAGGAACGATTATTGTTGAACCTTTGTATTCACCGGCTTTTATCATTGAGGTTATGCGTCCGTCGATAAGGACGCTCGTATCTGGTACCAGTATCATAAAATATTCACCCCTATAGTGTCCTATGGTATGCTCTTGTATGCTATACTATTCTCTTGGATTTGTCAGAGGAGTCGTGCGAGCGTTCACACACTCCCTCACCAGCACGAGCGCCTTACAGTCGCTCCCACCGGTTATCTGGTTCAACGATTGGATATCGTTGATAGGGTAAATATTACTCCGCAGGGCTTATAAGGGGTTCGGGATGGGGGTTGGGGTATGGGGGCGGATACGATAGAGGTTTTCCTGATGATAGCGATCTTCCCGGTGGGAGTTGGGACGCTTTCAGTGATTGATTCGGTCGATGGCAGGATCAACCTCCCCCCACGACCTCCATCTCGTCCCACCAACAGTACTCTCCGACGTGAAAAAAGAGGATCTCACACCCCTTCGTTATGCACCCTTGCCCATCCAGACCCTATGAATACCTGAGATCGCCCGCCAAACGCGAATATGGGCGGATTTTCGCAGGGTGATTTTCCGCTGGTACCCGCCAGCTATATCCAGGGCGTTTTGCGGATTATTCTCCAACTAAAAGGGTCCTTTAGCGCACTTTTCCGGGCACATAAAATCGTCTGTTTCCCATAAAACCCTTAATAATCAATAATCCTGAATTAATATCTCCCAAATCGGCTGAATTCAGCATTTTTACGGATCCGGCAAATCCCGGGAGTAGGGGAAACAGGGTAAACTGAGGCTGAAACGAGCCCTGATTGGATTATCAGGAATGGTACTCCCCCAGAACCAGTACTTCTTAATAACCCCCTACTGCACCCGTCACCGGTACATGCAAAGGGGCATGTCATCCCCTCTCATTGATCAAGCGATCTCTCCATGTTTCCGGTCTGGTACTGGAAGCGGGATGATGCAGTTTTTTGACGATTAATTACCGGTAGGGAGGATCGCGGGTACTGGGAGTCACCCGGATCATCTGGTCAAGTGAGAGCATAAGCGCCCCTCCAATAACAGGAAACCTGATATCCGTCCTGACATAACGGAATGAGTATGTCTTCATGGAGAATGGGCCCAATACGTAAGGTCCTCTTAATTGCACTGGTTGTTCTTACATCGGTGTTGGCCGGTTGTACTTCCCAGCCGCCCACATCACAGCCGGTGACTACGTTGCCTGTACCAGGATCCACGCTTCCGGTCATCTCACCGGCAATTTCCGCAGCACTTCCCGAGCCAATTGGAGGTATTTGGGTCCTCAAAACCATGACAACAGACAAAGATACGCCAGCCGGAATTCCCACAGTTGAGATCAACATGACCATCAAAGATGACGGGACTCTCGTGGGGAACGGCGGCTGCAACAGTTACTCGGCGCCATATACGATCACGGGGGGAATAACAACGTTCGGCCAAGGCATTACCATCGGACCGGTCGTATCGACCCTGATGTATTGCCGTCCAACTTCGGAGCAGGAATCAACCTATTTCGAAATACTGCACGACACATCATCCTATACTGTCAATAATGATATTCTGACACTTCGCGTAAACGCAGGGAATTTCCTGATCTTCGAGCGTGCCCCCTGATGTATCCCGCTCCTCCAAGAAAGATCTCCCTTGAGATCTTTTTTCAACCATGTTCCAGCGCTGATTGAACGGGGAAGTATCATGGGTTCCGGAAAAAAAGGGTTGCATGTTTTCAATATGAGCCTGATCGATGGTCGTAATAAGTGGCCGCCCGAGGGAACCCCACCATCTCATAGGATGTGGCTCAGGTATTCGGTCTTCGCAGGCAACCTTTTCTAAACTTAACTAATCGTTAACCTGATATCCGGAATCTGATACTCCATCAATTATCGAGCCTGATCAAATACGTTATCCGTTATATTTGGTAATGAATTGGATAATTCAAATTATTTTGTTAAAAAATCATTAAAACTTGTTCTGATTAAAATAGAAAAATTTATTAATCATTAAATAATTAAAAGGAATTACCAGGAAGATGAAAATGAAAAAGGCAGTTCCACTCCTTGCGGTGATTCTCATGCTCGTTGTCGTCACAACCGGAATCATGATATTTATGAAACTTGCAGATATTGATACATCAGCACAAAAAACTGAGTATATACGGGATGCTGGGTATTCACCCAATATAGATTCAAAAAATGGGCCTGATACTGACAATCCCCAGTTGTCATCAACAACAGTCCCCCTTGTCTTCCCGATCAGAAAAACTGCAGATTTTGATGGTGTGGAGGGATTGCAGACAGCTGACAAACCAGGATTCAAATTCGATTCACTTGAAAACGGACAGGTTGATTTAAATGATGTTGCCGTATACAATGGAATTATATCCGAAATATCAGTCAGCCCGACTGTTGTAACATATGATTATAACCATGATGGAATTGTGGATGTTAAAAAAACCGTTCTGTTTTTCAATATCGGCTAATTTATTTTTATCCCGTTATACATACATGTAATCCAGGCATTTCGCTTATTTGTCTGATGATTCCGGCAATTAACCACATCTTTATCCGACGCCCCGCTTCTGCCCGTAGTAGCACCAGGCCGGGATCGAACTACCCTTGGCGATCCGAATATCCTCAAAAAATCCGATTTTAATGAGATAAATATTCGGGATTCTTTTGTTCTGTTAAGTTCGAATGGTGTACAAGACTATATATGAGAGAATTGATCCGGGAAATAATAATAATAAGAAATCAGGACAACCTGGAATCCTCTTCGAAGAGTTACTGCAAGCAGCACTTTCTGCACAGAGTGATGACACATGTGCTGTTGTTCTGGATCATGGGACGCGGTAACTGCTCTCTACCTGTTCTGACAAAAAAGGGATTATCGGTGACTGTGTCGTTCATAAAATAATCAGCCGGTTCCTGTCTCACATTCTTTTCCAGAGTAAGAATGCAGCGGTAACCGGAAGAAGGGAAAGAACCCACAGCATGCCGGATTGCGTGGTCGGGGGAATCTGTGGAGAGATCTGCTGCGTTCCCGGCAGGGACGTTGTTGCAACGGTCGTGGTGGTTGCCGGTGACGTGGTCATATTCATTGCAGCGGTTGGCGGAATGCTTGTTACTGCATTTGGTGGCAGTGATGCTGATCTGCTGAATTGTTCCGAGGAAAAACCATAGATATTCGTGCCATCGACTGCCACGATACGCGAACCATCCCCGCTTACACCGACAGCCCGATATTTAATCATCCCGGGTGCCTGGAACATCCCGAGCAGTGTTCCTTTCCTGTCAAAGACATACAGTTTTTTGTCCATACTGCCGGCAACGATTACAGACCCGGTATCCGACACTCCTACACTGGTAACCCAGAACCCGGCTTTTGCTGACCAGAGACTGTTACCGTTACGGTCCAGCACCGTTACCGAATTATCATCACGGCCGGTGACGATCGTCGAGCCATCGCGGGAATACGCGAGCGCAAGGATATTTCCCCCGGGAACATGCCGGTCCCAGAGCAGGGTACCACTCCCATGATAGAGCACTACCCGGTTTCCATTGGTAGTAACGATACCGGATCCGTCTCCTGATATTTCAAGGAGATCGGATTGCACGTCCTCGTCCGACCAGAACGGGACATAACTCAGGTTGAAACTCCTGAGCGCCCTGTCTGTTGTGACCACGATCTGATCTTTGGCAGGGGAGATCCTGATGTGTTTTACCTGGTTGGTGGTATTGTGTCCAAGACCCGCCCCTGAATTATACCAGCTTTGTACAACGCTCCCTCCTGACGCCGCGATGAGTGCCCCGTCAGGAGTGATCGAGATATCGGTGACCGGTACGATTATAGACTGGTCCCACAGCTTCAGTCCCTGTGAGTCAAATACCCTTACGGTTGAACCAAGTGAAGTGACAATGAACCTGCCGTCCTGGCTGAGTTCCAGCAGTTCGCTTGACCATCCCGACCACAGTTTTGTCCCGTCAAAAGAGACGGCGACTAACTGGTCACCACCCGCCACTATCATTGATCCATCCCCTGATATTGCAACAGTGGTCAAATCAAGACCCGGAGATGTGTTCGCAATCCAGAGTGGTTCAACTGCTGACGCTCCTGGCATCGTAATGCATACCAGGAGTACAATGCCAAAAATGTATGGTAATGTGGGGATTATCACGAATGCTCACTGATACTAGGTTGCAGGAACTGGTGATAAATATTCCTTCTTTAAATCTTTACTTTGAAGATTCTTCAGATCAATTCATATGAGTAATCCTGCAAAACCGTAAAAAGACCAGGGTGCAAGCCTTTATCCCAATACTTCCAATCTGTTTTTACCAGCGTACGGAATATCCCGATGAATGTGACTATCGATCGCATGGCCTGTGTCAGCTGCGGGGCATGCTGGAATACCTGTCCGGAACTGTTTAACCAGAACCATTGTGATTCATTCTCGGAAGTTGTCGAGGACTACAGGTTCAATGGTGACCGGGCAGAAGGAGTTGTGCCGGACTGTCTCTGTTGCTGTGTTCAGGAAGCAGCGTATCTCTGCCCTGTGCAAATCATTCAGATCGGATAAGATATCCAAGTATTTCCTTCTCTTCGAAACCAGCGCCGTAAATAAAATTTTTTGGGTATCTCCTTCAAGGAGTAAGCAGATTTTCCGGTAAGGAAAAAGGACAATGAGTCAATATCCCCGTTTTCCGTACACTTTTTCCGGGTCGAATACTTTTGTTCCCACAACTTCGCCGCCAAGAGTGCGGTAGAAACAGGAGGCATATCCCGTGTGACAGGCAGCGCCCTTCTGCTCCACCTTGTATAACAGGCAGTCTTCATCGCAGTCGGTGAGGATTTTTACAACTTTCTGGAAGTGCCCGCTTTCTTCACCCTTTTTCCAGAGTTTCTTCCTGCTCCGGCTGTAGTAATGGGCCAGTCCCGTCTCTTGTGTGAGGTGGATTGCCTCATTGTTTGCATACGCCATCATTAATACTTCACAGCTCATTGCATCCTGCACGATCACCGGAATCAGTCCGTCCACAAACTTCAGATTAACCATGTTACAGTCCTCCAGCGACAATTTTCATGATTGTAAAAAGAAGATCTCCAAAAACAAGTGCAGTAATCAGACCTGCCATAATGGGGATGATGAAAGGCACCGCATACGAGATCCATACGGTGCCGATTTTTTTATACATCGCCAGTTCCTTTGGAAATTCTTCCGGGTGTTCCCGGAGGTCTTTTGTATATACCCTGCCTTCACCCGTATACATACGCTTAATGGAATCCCAAAAACCGATAAATTTTCGGCTGACGATCCCTTCTCTCTCTTCGAAATCCTCCATAACAAAGCCCCACGTATCCTGGATCCTGTCGCCGTTCACCGGGAATCCAAAGAACATATACATCAACGGCGCCCGGTTTCCCCGGATCATATTGATGGCAAATATCCCGAGAGGTGCCGCAAGGTTAAGCAACAGTGCATTGATGAGTACTGAGAAAGACAAGAAGCCCAGCGGTGGGGAACCCAGGAGTGGTGTGAACGGAAACGTGGGAATACAAAATGAAATGAATATAAGAGCCCATGCATCTGCTCCACCGAAGAGGTGCATTCGTGCAAATATATAAAAAACCCCGCAGAACACTGAAAGAAGCAGTATTACGAGAGCAGAAGATCCCCAGCCGTCAGGACTGAAAAGCATGATTACTGAGGTAATCGAAAAAATCATTATAATCAGTACGAAATACCAGCGGTTGATTATATCCCGAACATTCGAATCTGTTTTTCTGTATTTTCGTCGGCTTTTCTCTTCCGGGCGGCCTTTACATTCAACGTATGAGATGTAGATAAGAATTCCCGCAAACATGGCGTACCAGGGAACGAGCTGGATGTTTAATGAAGGTGCGAAGACGAACCACGAAAGGGCAGGAAGAATCAGCACAAGAGCAAGATAGTAAAAGATCAGGGACTTTTTATAATACCCGGTAAGACCGAGGGAATCAGTTCTCCCACGGCTGTCCAGATAATCAGCATAGAGAAAACAAACGACAACGGCAAGATAACCGGTAATGAGACCGATATCAGCAGTTTTCTGCCAGAGGAGCCAGCTCGTACAGATAACGCCAATCCCCAGCATTGGTAACCAATGGACAAACGGGACACGGCGGTATCTGATATCGAGAAACGAGGCATAGATCAGGGTTGCAAGAACTGCAACCGCCGAGATCGCCATCGGGTAGATTATTTCCATAATTCAGGTATATCATTTTTTTATAAACACTTATGTATGGCGATAAGGAGTGGAAAGCAAACAACAGATTCCGCAAATGTAAAATATACCTGTCACAAATAACTCAACCATATATATACAGGAAAAACGCGTTATGATAGCTTCTTTCCAAAGAGTTTACCGGATGAGATGAATTTTGATGAAAATACAGGACCTGATAAAAAATATCCACAAGGGCGCAAAGCATCTGGGGACCTTTTCGCTTCATGAACTGTTCCAGTTTGCCTCATCACGGTACTTCAATGGGATTGCGATCGCCAAAGAAAACTCAAGGGAATATTATCTTGCGTTCCTTGCCGGTGAGGCTGAAGGAGCCATCTACATCGATGAGAAGGGAACCGTGCTCAGCGATAAGGCGGCAAGAATGATCTCCGGGGCAGAAAAGTTCGATTTCTATGAATTAACACCGGATATTGTCGAAACTATCGTGATGAGGTGCAGGATTTTTGAAAAAGCGCACCTGAAAAAGAGTATTCCCAACGTAATACACGACCTGCTGGAAAATATCATCAAGGGTTCGAAGTACGTGGGGACCTTCAACATCCATGAACTGTTCCAGTATACTGCGCCACTGAATTTCATTGGGATTGCGGCAGCAAAAGAGAATGAACGGGAGTACTATCTTGCTTTTATCAACGGTGAGGCTGAAGGTGCCATTTATATTGATGAAAAAGGGTCACTGTACAGCGATAAAGCCGTGATAATGATAACAGGGCACGAAAAATTCGAGTTGTATGAAGTGAAGCCGGATGTTGTCGATGCTGTTGTTATGGGTTCACGGATTTTCGAGAAGAAACACTTGAAAAAGAGCATCCCCACCCTTATACCGGAGATCGGCAAGAAAAGTGAAGGTATGGGAGTACTCAGGCTCTCGATCCTGAAGGACACAATTCCGCAGAATGGCGTCAGTGTATCGATCCGAAGTGAAGGTAAAATATTGGGAAACGATATTACCACGGATGAAGGAAACGCCAGTTTTAAACTGATGCAT
>JBGOZZ010000046.1:0-7506 GCA_041480465.1 Methanoregula sp.
GAAGAGCAGAGACCACCCTGGCATTCATCGGGGTTGCGGTGCTGTTCCTGCCGCTCTTTGTGTTCCTGCCAAAAGGGATCCAACGGGGCATGAAGGTTGATCCAGGGATTGTCATTGTGGCGTTCGGGAAGAACGAGCAGGTAAAAAAGGTGTTCTGGACTGTATTCGTCTCGATGGGCGGGCTGGTCCTGGCACGCGTTGTTGACCCGGTCACCGCGCAGCAGATTATTCGGGCAATAATGGGGATGGGGATGTAAACACCAGCCGGACGATCCTCATCCAGTTCATGGGAGGGGGAACAACCGTATTTAAGAGCAATCATGACGATATTTCTAGTGAACAAAAGAACGGTTATTCAATGCGTCAGGCACGAGATACAACTTCCGGATTACTGCTGATCGTTGCTGTTGTATGCATCCTCATCCTCGCGCTGCCGGGTGGCGTCTGCGCAGCGACCCTGGATAACACCACCACTCCGGGCGCGGAAGTCCCGCCCGGAATGCCACCGGATGGTACTGGCGTACCGGCGCCGGTTCCCATCGTTTTCCTGGTCTCTGAGAATACGACCGGCACAGCACCGAATGTTACCAGCGTACCGCCAACACCGGTTCCACCGGTCTTCATGTTCCGGGAGAACGCGACCAATACCGTCAACCCTCCCCCGAATCTTATCTTCGATCCACCGCTCATTTTTGAAAATCTGACGTGTTCCATATACGGGTTTGTCGATCCCGGATCGGCGAACGTGACTATAGACAGCATCCTCTGGGACTGGGGGGACGGCCAGGCTCCGGAGTATCATGGGTTCCCGGACTCGCATGTTTACAGCACTCCTGGTATCTACACTTTCTCGATCACCGCCCGGCAGTCAGACGGGCAGAAAGTCACCCAGACCACGAAGATTTCCGTGGGACACCCGGCCATTCCTGAGACGGTTCCCCCAACTATGGCTACCACGGCCCCGGGCGAAACCGAAGGACCAGTCGCGGTGATACATGCACCGGTCCTGACCCTCCTTGAACCGGTGATTGACCGGATGAATGTAACGCTGAACGGGAATCTCAACCCCGGATCACCGGGCGTCACCATCGAATCAGTGAGCGTCGACTGGAATGACGGGAACATTACAAAATCTGCCGGTCTCCCGGTAACCCACCAGTACGCCGGCGCCGGGATTTTCACCGTGAGCGTTACGGGAGGCCAGTCTGACGGCCAGTCAACCACCAGGAAAATTATGCTGGAGCTAAAAAAGGAGATCCCCGGGCTTCCCGGACAGGACCCGTCAGGTCCCCCTCAGAATGACCTGACGGCGTACCTCATCATCATCGCTATGGCAATCAGCGGTGCGGTTATCGTTGCCGTAGTCATGATCACCCAGCGGAGCAGGGAACCGCTCATATCTTCGGATACCCCGAAGGCATTTCCGGCGAGGGCAGGTCCCCTGCGGGAAAACCGCCCTTCACCAGAAGAACAAAAAACGATATGTTCCGGGACCGGCGTTGTTCCGGATGTTCTTGACTCGGTCATCCGGATCGCCCAGGAAATTGCCCGGGAAGGGCGGGAGGGACAGGCGATAGGGACAGCTTTTGTTGTCGGGGACACAAAAAACGTCCTGAACTATTCAAAACAGTTTGTCTTAAACCCGTTCCATGGTCACCATGAGACCGAACGGCAGATAACCGATGTTGGGATCCAGGGAACTATCAAGGAGTTTGCCCAGCTGGATGGGGCGTTCCTCATCACGGGCACCGGGGTGGTCGAGGCGGCAGGGAGGTGTATCACGGTGGACTTGAACCAGGTGAACCTTCCCGGAGGGATGGGTTCACGGCATCTGTCAATTGCCGGCATCACCAAGATCACCACATCAATCGGGATCGTGGTCTCGCAGAGCGGAGGCCAGATCTCCATTTTCAGGGACGGGAAGATCGTTTACACCATCAGGTCGTGAATGAGCGGCCCGGTTTTGTTTTCGTTCTTTCGCTGGTGTTTTTTGTTTATTAGTTTATGATCCTATCACAATTTTTGCATTAATTTACTGGCGTAATACAAGCTTCAAGGGGTGGGGCAAAGCCTGATGGAGGTATGTCCTTGTGAGTATCCGGATACGAATAGATGATCCTGACCTCTGTCAGAATACACCTTTTCTCCCCTTCTTCTCCCATTCCGCTACCTCTGTCCATATGAGATATGAGTGGAGATTTGCAATCTGACAGGTGCCATTAGCGGTCATTTCAGGCTGCAAAAATGCTCCCGTTAGCTAAACCTACAAAGGAAATTGTTGCCGAGAACATGAAAACTATTGAGATGGAACAGAAGGACGGGGTAAAACTCCTGGGTATATACTGGACGCTGGGCAGATATGATGCAGTTGGAATATACGAAGCGCCCGACGAAAAGGTGGCGATGAAAGCACAAATACGGCGGGGAGATAACTTCTCGGCCGAAACACTTGTCGCAATACCCGCAGAAGAGGCGAGGAAACTCGTTTAATACTATTTTTACAAAACCACAATAATTTTCAATTTCACTCCGGTCTGTTTTTCCTCTTTAATACAAATTGAGGATGCGCTTCACGAGGATCATTAAAAAATCAATGATTTTTCGAATTACTACTAACTCCCTTTGGCTGTGATGAGATACATTATCTAATCTTTGAAAAACTCCTTATGAAATCGTACACATTCCCGACCTCTCACTGAAGCGGCCGGTAACCGGGAGCTTACTTTTGGCCGTCATGCTACCGTTTGCTGCCACAACCACAGGTACTGAGCTGGTTTTTCATAACATTTTTTAGAGTCCAGGCCGAAATGGATCACAGGCTGTGGTGTCATGGCGGAAGAAGAGTCCCGGTTCATTCCTGTCGATCAGCTGATGGAAACACTGCACACATCACTGCAGGGCCTCTCTTCCCGGGACGTTGAATCACGAAGGGCATCCTATGGCCGCAATGAGGTGGTGCGGGAGAAAAAGCTGGCAGTCTTCCGCCAGTTTGCCGCCCAGTTTAAAAACCCGCTTATTATTATCCTCCTGTTCGCAACGGTCCTCTCCGTCTTTCTTGGAGAACTAGTTGATGCAATGATCATCATCGTGATTGTGTTCCTGAGTGTGTTCATTGACTTTTTCCAGGAATACCGGGCAGAACGGTCAGTAGAGCTCCTGAGGGAAAAAATCTCCACGCTGGCCACGGTTACCAGGGATGGAGCCCAGAGGGACGTGCCATTGTCGGAACTGGTCCCCGGGGACATCATTTCCCTGTCTGCCGGTGCTATTGTGCCCGCGGATGCCCGTGTCATTCTTGCCCGTGATTTCTTTGTGGACCAGTCGGCACTCACGGGAGAATCGTTCCCGGTGGAAAAAACTGCACAGGTCCGTGCGGGTGAGAAACAGGATCCGCAACACCGGGAACAATACCTCTTCATGAGCTCACCGGTAGTCTCCGGCAGCGCGACGGCAGTGGTGGTAAAAACCGGGATGTCGACCGAATACGGGAAGATAGCAGAACGGCTGACCGCCCGGCCACCGGAGACGGAATTTGAACGCGGCCTGAAGCAGTTTTCCTACCTTATCACCCGAATTATCTTCATCCTTGTGTTATTTGTTTTTTTTACCAATGCCTTTTTTAAACATGGTGTCCTTGATTCGCTCCTGTTTGCAGTTGCACTTGCTGTCGGCCTGACTCCGGAACTCCTTCCCATGATCCTGACGGTCAATATGTCGAAGGGTGCGCTCGCGATGTCAGAGAAAGGGGTGATTGTCAAGCACCTGGCTTCAATCCAGAACTTCGGGAGCATGGACACGCTCTGTACCGATAAGACCGGGACGCTGACCGAGAACCGGATCACGCTGGTATACCATGTGGATGCGGAGAGAAACACCGATGAACAGGTACTGTTGTATTCGTTCCTGAACAGTTATCACCAGACCGGAATGAAAAGTCCGCTCGATGAGGCAATTCTCAGAACAAGCGGAGTGGAGATCGGGCAGTTCCGGAAAGTTGACGAGATCCCCTTTGATTTTATCCGGAAACGGGTCTCGGTTGTCGTTGTAAAAAACCAGGATCGTATTCTGATTACCAAGGGCGCGCCCGAAGAGGTCCTGAAATTATGCACCCGTATTTCCAGAATGAGCGTGTCGGAACCTTTTACAGGGGACTGGCATACGCGGGCTGTGGGTTTATACGAAACGCTCAGCAGTGAAGGGTTCAGGGTCCTTGCTGTCGCTTCAAAAGCGATCACGGAAGAAAGGTCCATCTATACCATGGATGATGAAACCGACCTTACCCTGCATGGCTTTGTTGCATTTATCGATCCTCCCAAGGAGACAGTACGTGAATCACTGGGCATGCTCCATGACGCGGGCGTTGAGGTAAAAATCATCACCGGTGATAACGAACTCGTCACCCGTTATGTATGTGCTGCACTTGAGTTCCCGATCAGCCGGATAATTGAGGGGAGCGAGATTGCACGGATGGACAGCGACACCCTCGCCAGCGCAGTCGAGCAGGTGAATATATTCACCCGGGTTTCCCCGCCACAGAAAGAGCGGATCATCAGGGCACTGATGAAGAATAATCACGTGGTCGGATTTCTCGGGGATGGGATCAACGATGCCCCCTCGATCCGGGCAGCAGATATCGGTATCACGGTGGACAACGCGGTCGATATCGCAAAGGAATCTGCCGATATCGTTCTGCTGAAAAAAGATCTCCGCGTACTCCGGGACGGCATCCTTGAAGGAAGGAAGACGTTTGGAAACACGATGAAGTACATCATGATGGGGACAAGCTCAAATTTTGGCAATATGATCAGTGTGGCAGCCGCGTCACTCTTTCTTCCCTTCCTTCCCCTTCTTCCTGTCCAGATACTCCTTAATAACCTCCTCTACGACGCCTCCCAGTCGACAATTCCGACGGACGCGGTTGATGAGGAATTTGTACTGGCACCAAAACGGTGGGATATCGGATTCATCAAAAAATTTCTGCTCGTATTCGGACCGGTCAGTTCCCTGTTTGATATCCTCACCTTTACCAGTCTCATAGTGGTATTCCATGCACCCATGGAGATATTCCGGACGGTGTGGTTTCTTGAATCGCTCTGCACCCAGACGCTCATCATTTTTGCCATCAGGACCACCAGGGTACCGTTCTATAAAAGTCATCCCAGCAGGCTTCTGGTCATCAGCAGCATATTCGTTGTCCTTGCCGGAATCGCAATCACCTTCACACCTGCAGGTGGTCTTTTTGGTTTAATTCCCCTTGCGCTCCCCTATTTCCTGTTTATAGGGGCGATTGTGTCCATGTATATTATTGTTGTTGAGATCGTCAAAAAAAGGTTTTACCGTCACACTACCAATCACGGGAGCCCCCATTGAATTTCCTGAACAGGCGGTACATGGTGAATTTACCTGCACAGCATATGAGGACAGGGTTTACAGGTAGTCACCTGAAAACCAGAATCTGAAACGTTTTTTTAAATAACAAAGGAACGGTTTCTCCGAAGAAGAGATAAGGTTTTTTCAGGGTACGTCCCCGTGATTCACCACAACAATCAATGATTTTTTCGCGCTTTAACAGGGCTTGGTTTTGGTGGTTTCATCAGGGTGAACGCAATGATACTACCGACTACCGCAAGTACGAGCACATACGGGAATACCCCGATATAGGATCCCGTCGAGGTCTTGATGATCCCTGCCAGCTGCGGCCCGGCAATCGCGCCGGCACCATACGCGAGGAAGACGACCCCGTAACACCTCGGGTAGTCGCAGGTGCCAAAATAGCTGGCGGTGGTTGTCGGTGCGATGGCCAGCCAGCCCCCAAGACATCCCCAGAGAACGGCAAAGGCAAGGATATAAACCGGTACGATCGGGACCTGCCACATGAGAAGTGATGCCAATGCGATCAGGACGAACGATACCATGGCAGCATTCCGGGGCGTTAATCTGTCGGTGAGTGCACCAAAGACAGGACGTCCGGCCCCGTTAAAGATCGCAAAGAACCCTACGAGGAATGTGGCAACCCCCGCCTCAATTCCCACATCGGTGCCTGCCGGTTGTGCTATTGAGACTGCCATGAGCCCGGCAAGACAGCCGATGAAGTAACAGGCCCAGAGCCCGTAGAATGATGAAGATTTGAGCATCAGGGAGCGGTTGCATTCGCAGGGTTTTTCCTCACCAGGTTTCAATGCAGGGGGTGTCCACCCTCGCGGAACCCAGCCGGAAGTCGGGAATTCCAGGGGCAGTGCAAGCAGTATCGTGAGAACAATAATCACGGCACCAAAGATCCTGAACGTGTTCATCACACCACAGGCTCCGATGAAATAACCTGCGATATTAGCGGTAAAGAACGCGGAGAACCCGACGCCAAGGACCGTGAGCCCGACCGCAAGGCCCCGCCGGTCAGGGAACCAGCGGGCTGAAACAGCAACCAGCACGCTGTAGGCAATACCAACACCGATACCCCCGATCACGCCATACAGTACAGAGAGCATCGGGACAGATGACGAAAAGGACGCCAGAAACCAGCCAAGGCCGGTCAGCACACCCCCGGTGATCGTTACATTCCGGGGCCCGTACCTGTCGATGATCTTCCCGGTAAACGGCATGGTAATTGCAAAGACTGCAAGGAACACGGAGAATGGCATCAGAATATCATTTGCAGTTACTGCCTGGCCAAGCTCGCCGGTAAAATAATCAGTGAGTGGCCCGACAAAGACACTCCACGCATAAATCGAACCCATGCACAGGTTGATAACCAGACCTGATGCGACGAGCACCCACCTCCCTTTCTCCAGGGGCATCCCGAAAAGTGTTGGTACTTCCCTGACCGGACTATCCTGCATACCATTGCCTCCCTGGATAAAAAAAACTGAAGGGTTTATTCCTCCAGCCCCGGGATGTCGCCGGGACCGATGCCCGTCTCCTGTGCCTTAAGCACCCGTCGTATGATAGTGCTCCTCCGGGTTTTGGACAGTTTACCGGTATAGTCATGAGGATATTAATCATGTGTACAAAGGGTGGAAGGGGGAAAAAGGTTGGTGATATGCGTACCGGACAGTCAGGAAACCAGGTCCGGAGAATTCGCTCCTGGTTGGGTTTCATCAAATGTGATATGAGCAAAACAGGTGGCCGGGAGTTACCGGGCTTCCTATAAGCCCGGACAGGTTAAGTATCGTAATTAAAACCCACGTCCGGAGCGTTCCGGCAACCCAAAATTTTTATTACTGACATTCGTGAAAGGGTTCCCCTGTGGCAATTTATGTAATGCCCGGGAAGCCAATGATCCAATATATTAAAAAAAACTAAGTGGATTCATGCATCGAAAACATTGAACCTGAACGAGATGTACCCCTTACTTCCACTCCCACATCCTGTCATGGACCGTTCCATCCGGCATAGTCTCGATCTCGAAGACTAAGGCTACATTGTTGAGTCTGTTGAGGGATGGAGATGCGGTCTGGGCATAGCGTATCCCACGCATGCTCATCCCCGGACCCTTTCCTGCGATGCTTA
>JBGOZZ010000047.1:0-7397 GCA_041480465.1 Methanoregula sp.
GTCCAGATAACAGAGATTTCCTTACCGAGAAGCTCTTCGCGATCGTAGTTCAGCCATTGGGCGCATTTAAGATTTATATCACGAATCCGCCTGTCTTTAAGGTCAAAACAAAAAATGCCGTCCTGGGATGTGTCAAGGATTTTTCTGACCCGGGTAGTTTCATCGCGCAGCTTGATTGCGAGGGATGATGCGACGACACCTATGGTTATGAAGATCGCGAACCATGCCGTCGCAATAGCAATCAGGGTCGGATCAGAATTCCCCAGAAGGTAAATGAGACCAATATACATCAGGCCTAATGCCAATGAAAAGAGTACACCCCGTTCCGGGTAAAAATATACAACAAGTATAATCGGCAGAATAAAGTGAAAAGGGAAGACGTTAATGATACCATTCAGAAGAGAAAAGATGGTTGTCAGGATGGCTATGATGGTTGCGGCAGTGACGATGAAGAGTCGCAGCACCTCCACATTTTCTACAGATATATGCGCCACTGACTGTCCCCTGCCGAATTCCCCAGACAAACCGGTGAGTTGAACCCGGTTTAGTATTTAGTATTAATTTCACTACATATATTTATATACTCTGTGGTAAGTTGCTACATAATCCCCGGATATTTATAGTTTTTTTCGATTGGTGAGTGATTGAGGGAGTTTTGACCCCGGGGAATTGATGTGCTCAAGATCTTCGAGCTTATTTATGTTGATGAACGTCCGGAGTTCAGGGTCAATCAATCGTAATTCATCAACCATGATATACCTGGCAGAAAGATTCATGACCATCTCACGGAGCGAAAGGGAATTATGACTTTCCAGATATCTGAGAAGAGCTGTCCTGCGGTAGACCGCATGAAGGGGTTCGAGCATATCAGGGTTCCAGCGGGGTATCACTGCGTCATAATTGTCAATATGGTCAAAAAGGTATGCGATTACCTCAGGGTCGATGCATGGCATATCGCAGGCGGAGACAAAGATCAGATCACCTTGTGCAGCCAGTGATCCGGCATGAAGTCCTCCGATTGGCCCGATTCCCACCCGGATATCGGTTATGCAGCGGATTCCCCTGATATTTTTGAATCGTTTACATTGTTCAGGGTCTCTGGCAACGAGGATGATCTCATCAACAACCTGCCGGAGTGAATCAATCAGCCGTTCGATAAATGTCCTGCCAAGATAGGTGAAAAAATACTTTTCCTGCCCGTTTGCACGTCGTGCCTCACCGCCAACCAGTACCACGGCAGATTTCACAGGCCACCTCCTATCCTGCCCACGGGTCCTCTGATTCGGGAACAAATGGAGGGAGAACCACTGCCGTATAACGGATGATGCATAGCCGGGGTCATTTTTTCGCCTTCCGCAACCCTTTTTTTTCCATCGCAAGCAACGCTTCCTTTATTTCGACAGGTGAAGAGAATCCTCCGATACCATCAGCTGCCACGATACGGTGGCATGGAATGACCAGGGGGACAGGGTTTCGTGCCATGGCCTGCCCCACTACGCGGGGGGACGTTCCTGCCTCGGCTGCAATCTCTCCGTACGTCGAAGTGCTGCCATACGGCACCTGCTGCACCGCCAGATAAATCCGGCTGTACACTGTATCTTCCTGGATCGCCGGAGTGTCGAGCTGTGAAAGATTTACCACCTGTTCTGCGCAGTACCTCCTGATCAGTTCCGGTACCCTGCCGGGTATTCCTGTTCTCGCGAACCTGACCTGGTGAACGGTTTTATCGTTCCACCAGACATGGACGAACCAGAGCCCCAGCCTGCAGGAACCGCCTACGATTTCCATCGTGATATCACCTCCAGGAATAACGCAGCATTGCACTCGATCATCTCTTCCCTGATCCACGCAGGGAGTGCATTGCGGACTCCTTTTTCCAGGAACCGTTTTTCAGCCAGAACGAGCACACCCCTGTCTTCCGGCGTGCGCAATACTCTCCCCAGTGCCTGAAGGGAACGATTTACCGCCGGCAGCGTATAGCAGAGAAATTCCCCCTCCTCCCCAAACCTGTGCCTGAAATACTCTATCATCATCTTTCGCACACGATTAAATGGTGCGAGGGGCAGTCCGATTACCATCGCACCCTTCAGCATCTCGCCGCGGTAATCAAGACCCTCACTCCACTTCCCGCCGCATACTGCAAACAGTACTCCCGATTCACCGCGTGCCGGAAGTGCCAGGAATGTCGAGAGCGCTGAACCGGCATCAACTGCATCCCGTGGTTCGATAAAGACCTTCCTTTCCCTGATATGCGGTACGGTAAGGTCCGCATACATTTCGAGAATCTGGTAGCTTGGGAAATAAACAGCGATGTTTCCTTTAAGCCTGCAGAACGCTTTGATATAGTCACCGATCCGCGCACTGTTCTCGTTATTCTGCCGCATCGAGAAAGCAGTGGTAATATCGTTTGCACAACAGACAATGCGGTTTTTTCTGGGAAACGCATTGGGTAATGCAAGTGTTTTCACCACTGTATTGCCGAAATAATAACGGGAGTAACTATCGACCGGAGAAAGAGTTCCCGAGATCAGGATGCAGCAGGCATGTGCGCTGCATAATTCCTGCAGGGAGACAGAGGGATCGATGCTGCGCACTTCCAGGGTAATTCCCTCAACTTCTTTCCGGTATACCGTAAGATACGCGGGGTCGGTTGCTGACTGTGAGAGCCGGAATAAGAATTCCGCAAGGCGCTCGATCGCTGTTTCGCGATACTCCCCGGCTTTCAGATTCTTTTCCCGTATGGACTCTGCAAGTACGATTAAGTCGTCAACGATCTCGTCCATATTTTTATACAGGGATTCGCGCACGACCATCCGGTCAAAGATGGAAGGATCAAACCAGTCTTCTGCTTCTGCCGAGTTTGTAAGCCCGCGTATAAAATCGGAGAGCCGGGGCAGGACATGCTGGACTGCATCTGCACCTCTGTAGCGTTTGCGCATGCCCGAGAGTTCCCGGGACGCCTGTGCGAGATCACGTTCTTCAAGGGTTACGCTCTCAATACTGGTGACAACGTCACCGCAATTGTGCGCCTCATCAATGAGGAGCAGGATATCCTGGGGCTCGACACCGAGACTGGCATAGAGCTGCTCCCGTATGTTCCGGTCAAAGAGATGGTGATAGTTGAGGATGATTACATCGGTATTCCGGGCGGCATGCATCATCAGCTCGTACGGGCAGATATCCCCGCAGAATGCCCCTAGTTCCCGCGGGGGTACAGGATTGGCGATTACCCGGTCCGCTTTGGTGCGGAGCGCTGTTGAGGGCACCATCTTGATACCTACAGCCTCCGCATGTACAAACATTTTGCTGTTAATGTAATACGGGCAGAGAAGGGGGTGTTCCTTGTCCATGCGCCTGATCTGCTGGAGGATAAAGGGATCTTTTGCGGGAATGAGCGCCCCTCGTTCTGCACGGTCACGCATGAGCGAGTTCGAGAATGCCTTGACCCCCTCACAGCGCCGGTATACATCTCCTTCCCCGCCAAGCGGGCACATGCTCCCTTTGCCGACAAGGTACACTGATTTGAGCAGGGGATTTTTTGTACGCACCAGCTCTAACTCGCGGACAAACGTGGTAAGCTGGCTTACCGTTCGGACCGCGATTACCACTTTTCTCCCTTTGCGTTCCGCAAGAAGCGAAGCAACAACACTCGATTTCCCGCTGCCAGTTGGGGCATCGATCATTGCGATGCCACCGTCCCGTGCTACCTGAGCGGCGATTTCAAGCATATGTCGCTGGCCCGGGCGATATTCACTATAGGGAAAGTAGGTATCGATCGCATCCATCAGGATTAGTGTTGGTGTCAAAGGATATTATGGGCGTCGGAACGGGAAGCAGAAATATTTTAAAAATTATCCATCCGCTCCGTCATATTTTCCTCACTGACAGATCAACAATTCCGGAATGTGACCGTGGTATTGTTGATTTTTTCCGGCGTGTTGTAAAAATAAAATACGATATATTTCGTTTTACACATTATTGTTGCGGGAAGGAGAGATTCATTATTCACATAATCTGGCTTGCATTTTCGCATAAAAAAAATTTCGAAAGGTTAATGGATCTGCACTCCCAGCAAGAATTAAGACATTGGTATCTTTGATTGGATACAGGTGTTTAATTTACAGGAAAAGATTTTCATGATCGACCAGTTGCTTGAAGGAAATAAAAAATTCCGTGATACGGTATTTAAACAGAACTTTGACCATTACCAGGAACTCACAAAAGGACAGAGCCCTCCCGTTCTCTGGATCGGGTGTTCGGATTCACGTCTTCAGACAGGCCATATAACGCAGATGAAACCCGGGCACCTGTTCATCCAGCGCAATATCGGAAATATCGCTCCGATCCATGACTGGAATTTTGCCACGGTGCTTGAGTATGCGATAAGGCATCTCAAGGTTAAAGATATTGTTATCTGCGGGCATTCTGACTGCGGAGCGATAAAAGGTCTTGACAAGGAAACTGACGATGTCTATATCCCTCTCTGGCTTAATAATGCCATTGAGGCAAAAAACAGGGTGGACAGTAAAATCAAGAAACCCACCACTCCGGAAGAGACTAAGAAGCGTTCACGGATGATCGAACAGGAGAATGTACGGCTCCAGATCGAGCACCTGAAAACCTATCCGCTGGTAAAGAACGCACTGAAGGAAAAAAAGATCCAGATCCACGGGCTTTATTATAATCTCGAAAACGGCGAACTCTCAAAAATTGTATAATCAGAACTCTTTTTCAATCTCTTTTTTTATCCGGTCCAGTGATATGCGCCCGATTCGGGTGATACGCCCGTTGACAAGGATCATGGGGAGCGGGGGATATTCAGTTTCGATTATCGAGCGAATATAATCCGGCGTGCCATTATCGATCAGGGTGAGTTTCAGTTCAACCCGGTCACCGTACTCGTTTTTCAGGACTCTTTTTAATTCTTCAAACGATGTATCGAGTTTTCCTGAGGGATAGCATCCCGAAAGTCCGCAGGTGCGGTTCTCATCGCAGGGAAACGGGCAGCACTCGGCATTTTTCAGGCCGACAATTTCAACAAGGACGGGACCTGTCATAGCAATACTTTTGGTCGAGACGGTATATGAGGATTCGTCATTAAACTATTGACGAAAGAAAAGAGCATGGAGGGTCAGATGAACCGTTCGAACCGTTCTTTTCTGGCTTTGCAGACCGGGCAGATCTCCGGGGGTTGTTCGCGGGCGCAGAGATACCCGCACACCGTGCAGCGCCAGACCGGGAGTGGCAGGGAGTTTAACGGTGCTGTCGAAAGGACATGTGTTGTACTCTTTTTTATTCGTTCGGATCTGGGGGGCCTCCGCTCCGGAACCGGTCCGGTAAGCTTTTTTCCGTGGACAACCGCTTCGCTTACATAGAGTGCACAGTAGCAGGCCCCGAAATCATTGAGATCCGGATCCCGGTAGATGCAGGGACATATAATATCAAGGTCTTCATCCTTTTTCCCCGAAGCGAGCCGGCAGGGGCAGACTCGATATCCGTAACGGTGTTCATTTTTCAGGAGTCCACGGACGAGATTTTTGGTAAATTCAACATCGGGGTTCAGGAAGTAACCCCCGCTTTCTGCCTCCTTCTTAAGAATTATATATGTCCGGTCAACGTCTTTTTCATCGACAGCAATGAGGTTCATTATGCCAGAGCCTCCCGTATCTCTTCATCACGAAATCCGACGATGCTTTTCTTGTCCCTGATGACGAGTGTCGGGAAGGAACCTTTCGGGTTCCATCTCTCTACTTCATTCATCACCCTATCCTGTTCCTGACCTTCCAGGAGATCAACATACATATAATCAAAGTCTACACCAAGTTCCCGTAACAGGTCTTTAGTCTTCGCACACCAACCGCAGGTGCTCAGGGCATACAGTACAATTTTACCCTTTTTTTTCCCGTTTACGTGTTCGACACCCATAAAAAAACCTCAATGGTATCCTGTGCATGGAGATTGCCGGAGATACTATATATAAATGGCCATGGGGTTTCCGACCTCACAGACTCAGGTTCAATGCCGGCATGTGACTTTTTTGCACCCCGTGTTTATTCCCATTTTTACTGATTTGATCAGTCTTTGTGTCCTGCTCGTCCGAAATACGGGTGAACTGGCATACAAAAAATACCGACGATTATTTTCCGGTTTTTAGAAATTCATGGTACCTGCACTATCGTTAATAACTATTCAGGCACATTACATATGGAAATCATGAAGGCAGTTCTGGGTCTCGAGGATGGGCAATTTTTTGCAGGGAAGGGGTTCGGTGTTGAGGGGGAATGCTCCGGAGAGCTTGTTTTCAATACACAGATGACCGGGTATATGGAGTCCCTCACCGATCCGAGCTATGTCGGCCAGATTCTTATGTTCACCTTTCCACTCATTGGTAATTATGGTGTCGACAGGCAAAATTTTCAGAATCCGCATGTATGCGCACTCGGCTGTATAACCAAAGAGATCTGTGAGAAACCCTCTGCCCAACCCTCGATAAGATCCTTTTTTGAAGAGAACCGCCTCCTTGGCATGAGTGGTGTTGACACCCGTGCACTGACTATCAAGACCCGTGTTCACGGTACGATGCGGGCTGCTCTCGTTGTTGGAAGTGATGACGGAGATTATGCCGTAAAGCTCGCTTGCAGGACCCCCTCGATTTCGGACATCGTCCCGATCCCGGAAGTCTCCTGTAAAGAGCCGCATCATATACAGGGCAGCGGAAAACGAATCGCGGTCCTTGATCTTGGTATGAAAAAGAATATGATTATTAGTCTTGCAAAGCGGCACGGGGATCTCCACATCTTTCCCTACGACACAGATTCCGATCAGGTCCTTGCCTGCAAACCTGATGCACTCTTCATCAGCAACGGGCCAGGTGATCCCAAACAGGCAACGGACGCCATTAAATGTACAAAGGATCTGCTTGGGTGTTTACCGATCTTCGGTATATGTATGGGCATTCAGGTCTGTGCATTGGCACTCGGGGGAGACACCTATAAGCTTAAATTCGGGCACCGGGGTGCCAACCAGCCGGTCCGTTTTAAAGACGGGAGGATTTTTATCACAACCCAGAACCATGGATTTGCGGTGGATGTGCATTCTCTCCCAGAGGGTTGCAGAGTTACCTATACGAATGTGAATGATAATACCCTGGAAGGATTTGAAAATAAAGATCTTGACCTGACGACCGTCCAGTTCCACCCTGAAGCGCATGGGGGGCCCCGTGATACGGAAGCTCACTTTTTTGATGCCATGTTCAGGAGGATCTCCTGATGCCAAAAAGGACAGATATCAAAAAGGTCCTCATGATTGGGTCAGGTCCGATTCAGATCGGGCAGGCTGCAGAATTCGACTTTTCCGGGTCCCAGGCATGCCGGGCACTCCGCGAAGAGGGTATAAAC
>JBGOZZ010000048.1:0-7297 GCA_041480465.1 Methanoregula sp.
GCGGGGGCCCCCCGTCAGGGGCGGCGGATTCATCGTAATCCGGGAGGGAGGTACCAGTTCCTCATCAGATAAAATAATACAATTTTCATGGGAATCACACTTTTATCGGTGCACTGTCTCGGATTTCGATATGTGACTGGATAGCTCTTCAGAAGGTGGATGAGGAACAATCAGGAAAGGTTCCTGACAGGTCGTACACCATAATCGCAGGCTCAGGAGCAGGGTAAGAGAGAGAACAGGCAGTGTCTCCTGCTTGAGTTTAATCAGTTTCAACCTGAGCACGTCAGAGATTTTTCTTTCGCCCGCTTGCATCCCGCATGTAATGGCCAAATTCACTTTTAAGGAGTAAATCTCCGGAAAACACCGGACCATCCCTGCAGACACGGAGCCCGGATGGATCTATGCAGCACGAACCACAGATGCCGACTCCGCATTTCATGTAGCGGTGCAGTGAGAATTCTGTCTTGTGGGCAATCCCTTTTTCTTCAACCTTGGCAAGGACAGTACGCATCATCAGTTCCGGACCGCAGACTGCAATTCTGTCGTACACACCGAGGTTCAAATCATCCATGAGCGCAGTTACAAACCCGTGCTGTCCCAGTGACCCGTCGTCCGTTGCGATGAGCACATCCGTGCACTCATCCAGCTGGTCAACAAACAGGAGTTCGGATTCGGTTTTTGCCCCCAGTAGAAGGGTCATGACGCAGTCAGCCCGTGCAAGCGGGAGAAGGGGCGCAGCACCGACACCTCCTGCAATCGCGAGTACTTTTTCACCTTTGGTAAACCCATTCCCGAACGGGCCGCGGATTCCCAGATGTTCACCCGCGCCAAGAGCGAACATGACAGTAGTTGCATCACCGGCTTTTTGTACGGTGATTGTATTCTCTGATGACAACGCCATGGGGATTTCATCAATTCCGGGAATCCAGACCATAACAAACTGCCCGGGGGAAAACAAAAACGAGTGGTCAAACACGAATGTGCGGATGAGTGATGTTTCCTTTTTCACCCGCAGGATTGACACGGGCACAGACAGGTGATTATTCACGGTGTGCACATCCGATGATCTCTTTTGGCGCCAATCCATCCTTTTTATAGAGTTCAGCCTTGATTGTTTCAAAGACTTTTACATTATTCAGTACTGCACTGCCAATCTCCACTCCGCGTGCGCCGGCCATCATCATCTCAATGACATTATCTGCGGTTGCGACGCCCCCGCAACCGATGATGGGTATTTTGCATGATTCGTAAAGCTCGTAAACACAGCGGACAGCAATCGGAAACACGGCACTCCCGGAGAGGCCGCCATAGCGGTTCCCCAGAAGCGGTCGCCGCAGCCCTGTTGATATCCTCATTGCTTTGACAGTGTTAATCGCGACGATCGCGCTTGCTCCCCCGCGTTCTGCTGCTTTGCCTATCATGGTGATATCTGCAACATTCGGCGTAAGTTTTACCCAGGTCGGGATCCCGGTTACGCTTACTGCCCTGGTACACGCCTCGACAAGTGCCGGGTCAGTTCCGATTGCTGCACCGTAGCCCTCCGCATGGGGACATGACAGGTTCAGTTCAAAACCGGCAACCCTGCCCTCAAACCAGCCGGCAACCAGAGCAAATTCAGCAGGATTTCCCCCAAATATACTCGCTATCACGGGTTTTTTTTCGAGAGATGCGATCTCATCGACAAATTCTTTTGACGGGTTGGGGAGACCCATGGCATTCAGAATCCCATCTTCAAGTACTACAAGACATGGCCCTGCATGCCCGTCCTTGGGATAAGGACCGATGGACTTGGTCACGACCCCCCCGGCTCCTAAAGAGAGCATCCGGGTAAGTGACGACCCGGTCGTCCCGAGAATACCTGCCGCGAGCAGCAGGTGGTTATCGAGTGCCACGCCACCCAGAGTAACCGGACCCGGCCTGATCGATACCATGCATCAGGAAATAGTCGTTATATAATAAAAAGGGCATCTTTTTTGTGTTCTGGTTAAAGGTGCTCTGAGGTCAGATATGCTAAACCGATCGGCACACATCACATCAGGATTGGCATGCATTTATTGACAGTTGAGTCACTTAATTAGTATCGCATTCCTATAGTGTATCAGGATGGCACGCCTCGCTGTAGTTGGAGTCGGGAGAATCGGCGGTGAAGTTGCCTACCTCGCGACATCCCTTGGAATTGTGGATGAACTGGTGCTGTATGACTGCGATCTCAATCTGCTCAGGGCACAGGTGCTGGATCTCAAGCATACCGGGCTCCAGATACCCATCAGTACCGATATAACCGCGATCAGGGAGTCAGATATCTGCATTTTTTCTGCAGGCGTGCCACGTAACCCGTCTGTAAAAACACGCGCTGACCTTCTTGAGACTAATTTGTCTGCTACCCGTGACTGTGTCCCGATGCTCAAAGGATTTTCCGGCATTCTTGTAACGGTGACAAACCCCATGGATGCAAACAATTTCGTACTCTGCAGAAAAACCGGCATCGATAGGGAACGGTGCATAGGTTTTGGCGGACAACTTGACAGCGCACGATTCGGCCTCGCGCTCAGAAACCGAAGGATCACAGGATTTCCCTTTGTACTGGGAGAGCATGGAGAGCACCAGGTACCGTACTTTTCTGGCCTCGCATCATCGGTGGACACCGGCCAGCGGGAAGAGATTCTTGCGGAGCTGCGAGGTGCAAGCATGGAAGTGATCAAGGGAAAAGGAGGTACGGTTTTTGGTCCGGCTCTCCACCTGGCGCACCTTACCCGCATCATTCTCAAGGATGCACAGGAACTGATCGCCTGTTCAGCAGTACTTGAAGGTGAATACGGTTTATCGGGATGTTCCCTTGGGGTTCCTGCCCGTGTCGGCCGCAGCGGTATCCGGAAGATCGAAGAATGGGATCTTGATGCCTGGGAAACAGAAAAGATGAACGAAGCCGGAAGGTTTGTAAAAGACCTCTGCGAACGGGCGGTTTCCTGATATGGCGTCACAATCTTCACTTTCAGACACGTATGCGACTGCCAGCTGCACGCCCGACCGGTTTTCCGGTATAAAGATTGCCATTAACCAGGTCGAATACAGTAATGCACCGGATGGCCCTATCATCCATATCTTCGGTCGGGATGTGAAACGAAAGGCAATCCGTCTTGATATCACGGGGTTCAGGCCGTATTTTTACGTACCTGCTGACCAGGCGGAGAGTACAGTCTCCCCGCCCCAGGTAACAATTGAACCCGGCACAACCTACCGCTCGATCCGCGGAGAGCCCCTTCGCCGGCTCTTTACCCAGCGCCCGACTGATGTCCGTGACGTGCGTGAGCGGTACCGGCACTTTGAAGCCGATATACCATTTGCTACCCGGTATATGATCGACAGCGGACTTACCGGTGGGATTTCGGCGCCCGAAAATCCCGTGAATTATCATGACGTTGCTCCCGCAAAGGTCGAGACCCCCGCCCGAATTTGCATCCTCGATATCGAGTGCGAGGATGAGCGGGGTTTTCCCGATCCCCAGCGCGATGCAATCACCTGTATCACCTGTCATGACTCATTTGATAACGATTATACAACATTCCTGCTGGCTGCCGGCGGAACTCCCGCTGAGATAACCGAGAAGGAATCGTCTGGTGGCCTTAAAAACGGATGTTTCCGGAAAGATATCCACACGATATATACCTATGGCGACGAGACTGCAATGCTCAAAGCCTTCGTCGCGTATATTATTGCCCGCGATCCGGATGTGCTCTCCGGCTGGAACTTTGTAGAGTTTGATATGCCATATATTACCGGGAGGATGGAGAGACTGGGGCTCAGGTCAGATACCCTCGCCCGCATACCAGGACAGACAGAGCGCAACGCCCTGAGAGGGCGGGCGCTCTTCGATCTCCTCACAGCATACAAGAAGATGCACGCAACGTTGAAAGAGTCATACCGTCTGGATGCAGTTGCCTTGGAAGAAGTGGGGGAGCAGAAAGTCCGTTATACCGGGACCATCTCTGATCTCTGGAAAAAACAGCCGGCACTTCTCGTGGAGTATAACTTCAAGGATGTTGAACTCTGTGTAGCGATCAATAAGAAAGACAATATCATCGAATTCTATCGCGAGATTGCCCGCTACGTAGGCTGCCCGCTTGATAAGACTCTCAACTCGTCCAGCGTAATCGATGTCTATGTCCTTCGAAAAGCATCTGGATTGTATGTCCTGCCCTCGAAGGGATTTGCAAACGCAGAGGAGTTTGAAGGTGCGACTGTCTTTGAACCCAGTAAAGGTGTACGGGAGAACGTGGTGGTGCTTGACCTCAAATCCCTCTACCCTATGGCGATGATGACCATAAACGCATCCCCCGAAACAAAAGATCCCGACGGTGAGCTCAAAGCACCCAACGGTATCAGGTTTAAAAAACAACCTGACGGGCTCACCCGCAGCATTATCTCCGAACTGTTGAAAGAACGGGATGAAAAAAAAGCTTTGCGCAACACGTTTGCATTCGGTTCGCCGCAGTATGTCATGTACGACATGCAGCAGAATGTCCTCAAGGTAATTATGAACACATACTATGGTGTTTCGGGATATACCCGATTCCGCCTTTTTGACCGGGAGATCGGTTCTGCGGTTACCTCAGTAGGGAGGGCAATCATCGAACACACCCGGCGCGTGATCGAGCAGCAGGGATACAAAGTCATCTATGGCGATACCGATTCCTGCATGGTGCAGCTCCCTCCCCTTGACCAGGAAAAAACTATCGAACTGGCCCGGGTCATAGAGAAACACCTGAACGAAAGTTACCAGGAGTTTGCGAAGATGGAACTGAACGCGGACACGCACTTTTTCTCCATCAAGTTCGAGAAGATCTATTCCCGGTTTTTCCAGGCAGGGAAAAAAAAGCGGTATGCTGGATCGCTGGTCTGGAAGGAAGGCAAAACAGTAAACGAAACCGATATCGTGGGTTTTGAGATCAGACGAAGCGATACACCACAGATAACCAAAGTTGTGCAGATGAGAGTGATGGAGATGATCCTCGCAGGTGAAGGCTATGCAGGAATCAAGGCATTTCTTGGCGCTGTGATTACGAAGTACCGGGCGGGGAAATATTCGCTCGATGAGATAGGAATTCCTGGCGGTATCGGAAAATCACTTGACGATTATGCAACTGATGACGCACAGGTGCGGGGCGCAAAATACGCCAACCTGCACCTTCACACCGAATTTGGCAAAGGCAGTAAACCCAAGCGGATCTATATCCGGGCTGTAACTTCAAAATACCCCAAGACCGATGTCCTCTGTTTTGAATATGGTGACCAGGTGCCAACAGAGTTTGTCGTCGACTGGGAACTGATGCTGGAAAAGACTATAAAACAACCGATCTCACGGATTATCGAAGCGCTCGGCTGGGACTGGACAGACGTCGATCCACAAAGAACAACCCTTGCAGAGTGGGGTCTGGGATAAATCAGCTCTGGTGAGAAGTCGACTTATCCGTCATTTGAAAATTCTGATTCTGGAATATCATTTTTCAAAAAAAATCTGTACCTAACATTAGGTGCTCATTCTTCTTCTCTCGAAGAATATCCGGGAATTGCCGGCCGGATGTGCATATTTTATCTGTTTTATCCATTTTACCTCCGCGGAAATGAAGTTGAGTATAGATGAGGGGCTACCTCTGAATCCCTTATGATGAACGCCGCCGCCCCCGGTGGGACGCCCCCGCGGCGGATTCAGAAACTAAAAATCTCTTCGCCCCGCCGTGCCTCGGAGAGGCCCTGAGGCGGGTGATCATCGTAAATACGATAATCTTCAGAGAAAAACCTACCGTAGATAGAATCAGACCAAAAGATCTAAGGTTCGTTGGTTTGCATTCTAGGGCCGTCATTAAAAAGAATCCCTCAAAGCATAAACTGAAAAAAACCCCAATCACGGAACATACCATCAAATCGATCCTCTTCAAATCGGCCCGGATTTAACACTCAATATAACCGATATGAAGCCTGATAGTGCAAAAAACTGGTCTACTTTCCATGAGAGCGTTTCCCCGCCTCACGTAACCGTTCATTCAGTTTTTTAATCTGTTCGCGCAGGGCAATCGCCCGTTCAAAATCGAGACTGTCTGCTGCATCCCGCATCTGCTTATCGAGCTCGATGACCACGTTGGGAATGTCTGTCCGGGGTACATGCCGGGTATCCCTGATTTCAACTTCTTTTTCCTTGACAGGTTTCCTGATGGTCTGAGGAATGATGTTATGCTCAGTATTATACGCAACCTGAAGGTCCCGCCGTCGCTTTGTCTCGGCAATCGCCCGCTTCATCGAATCGGTCATAACATCGGCATACAACACTACTTTTGCATTGATATTCCGTGCCGCGCGCCCGATGATCTGAATCAGGCTCCGTGCATCGCGGAGGAAACCTTCCTTATCCGCATCAAGAATACCAATGAACCCTACTTCGGGAATGTCAAGTCCCTCCCTAAGGAGATTAATTCCGACGAGCACATCGAACTTCCCGAGCCGGAGTTCCCGTATGATCTCACTGCGTTCGAGAGTTTCGATCTCAGAATGAAGGTATCGTGTCCGGATACCCTGGTCCGCGAGGAACTCCGACAGCTCTTCTGCGAGTTTTTTGGTGAGTGTGGTGACGAGTACCCGGTCGCCCCGTCTGATAGTTGCCGTCACCTCCTTTATAACGTCGTCTGTCTGACCCTCAATCGGGCGGACCTCTACCAGAGGATCTACAAGCCCGGTAGGGCGGATGATCTGCTCGACAAGCCGGGCGGATTTTTTTAACTCATAATCACCGGGTGTTGCTGACACAAAGACCACATTACTCATATACTGCTCGAACTCGTGGAACTTCAGCGGGCGGTTGTCATAGGCACTCGGGAGGCGGAACCCGTAGTCAATCAGTGCCTTTTTCCGCGAGCGGTCACCGTTATACATTCCGTGCAGCTGGGGAATAGTCTGGTGGCTCTCGTCGATGAACATCAGGAAATCGTCGGGAAAATAATCGAGGAGACAGTAGGGTTTCTCTCCTGCTTTCCTTCCGTCGAAATGCCGTGAGTAATTCTCTATCCCTTTGCATGAACCGGTTTCCTCGATCATCTCAAGATCGAAATTGGTCCTCTGTTCGAGGCGGTGTGCCTCGATCATCCCAAGTGTTGGCAGAACCTCATCGAGTTCCCTGCGGATCGATTCAATTGCCGTTTTCCGGGTGCCTTCCGGCGTCACAAAGTGACGGGCCGGGTATACATAGAAATACCTCATCTCCTCTTTTTTTGCACCGGTGTTTTTGTCTATTTCGCGGATGCGTTCA
>JBGOZZ010000049.1:0-7286 GCA_041480465.1 Methanoregula sp.
ATTCCAGATTGGTACCAAACAAAGGGTCAATCAAAAAAATAAGGGAATCGTACACTGCAATTCAATCCAGCAGAACTTCAAGAAAGTTCAATTTTTTTTTTTAAAAGAAATGAGAAGGAACATTCGCTGGGAAAAAAGGATACAAAAATGATCACTCAATCCACTTCAGAAAAAACCACACCACTTCCAAAGAAAATGATCGTAAAACCAAGGATTCGGGTAAAATGGAATAAGGTACTGAGAGTCGGAAGCTGTCTTTCAAAAACACTATTAAAAATTCAGTTGTGTGCACTTTACTAAAGATGCCTGTTATAGCCAATTAAGATCCAGGATGTTTTTTTTCCCGACTTCTTTTGTTAAGTATCATCATGAGCGAAACGGGCTTTTTAAGACTCATTCTCATTGATCTGCCCGGAAAACTACTGCGACAGACAGGAACCTGATCAGTTTTTCCTGATTGATCCTTTGAACCCCTTCATCGTTTCACTTCCCTATTTTGACATTGGGGAAATCCCGTTAACCGTGGTTTCTTAATGGCTGTGGATGTCATGGAAAAATTATTCTGATATACTCCGGGGGAATAAAGGTATTGCATCCGCACCACCCCGCTGGGGCCTCCATGATGCTGTAACTCTTTAGAGGGGGAAAAAATTGGAAAAAAAAACAGGAGTTCTTTCAGATTTTTGATTATATTTTTAAATAATCCTTGATTCTCGACGTGTTATCACCAAAAAAATAAGGAAGATTTAATACAGTATTATTAGTAATAAACCATATAATGCTATACACAAAGGAACCCCCAACCATCTGATATATTCAGGCATAGACTGTTTCTGACTAAACAAAAAAATTCAGGTGATAATACAATGGATGATTCACGAGCCCGGGAGGAGATTAACAAATATAAAAAATTTAAAAAAGTAGATGGAGCGACATACCGTAAGGTAAATCAGTTCCTCCGCAAGCGAACATATATTACCGCGAGAGAATGGGCACTTGCACGTTTATGCACGGATTTCAGAACATCCGGAGGTGCGGAGATGACCTTTATCGGGAACCATCTTCCCGAACTTGTCCCTTTTATGGAAGATACGTATTCTCCTCAGGCTGTTAACCAGGCACGGAATTCATTTAAAAAGAAGGTGCGGAAGGCCAGCGCCACATTTTTTTATGGCGCTATGTGCGGGTTTTTTACTACCGATGAACTTGATGATCTGCTTTTTGAAGCAAGTGAAGTCGCACGGTTTCTTCTCGAAGTCGAAGGAACCACCCTTGATATTGACGAGGAGATTGATATTGAGGACCGGATTACCAAGGTGATGAGAAGTGTTGGAGAAGCCGCAAAAACCATTCTCAGGTCACGGGCTGAAGAAGGAGAGGCACCGGGTAATCCGGCACCACAAAAACCAATTGATGATACCAGTTCCCCGGATGATGATGCGTCACCTCCCGATGAGAAAAGATTACATAAAAAAATAAAAAGCCCCAGTCCTGCATCAGATTCGCAAGCATCACCAACGAGGTTTCCTGAAGAAATCCTCCCAGTTGTTGATAAAAAAATTGCTCTTGAAGGAACGCTCTCACAGGAAAGTTCCAAAGTTCTCCCGGTTGTTGAACAGAACGTCGTCCAAACCAAGGTCTTTAATAATTTTGATATTAATGGAAATTGAGATTATCTTACCGGAGAATACCCCATGAAAATAATCCAGGTTGTTGGAAGCTCAGATTCAGGTAAGACAACATTTATCAAAAAACTCATTCCTGCACTTAAAAAAAAGGGAACGGTGGCGGTGATCAAACATCTGGGAGATCACACCTATCATATCGAGGAAGGAAAGGACACTACTGTATTTTTTGATACAGGTGCAGACATTTCTGTAGGGATAGACTCCCATAAAGCAGTAGCTGCTATACGTAAAAATACCCTTGAAGACATTTTGTCAATACTCTTTACCCAGGGAATTGACTTTGCGGTTATTGAAGGTTTTAAACAGCGAACATATCCCAAAATAGTTATCGGTAGTTTAATTACTGAGAATTGCGTCCTTTCCAATCCTTCGGTTGGCCATGTAATCACGTCGCTCGATCTCTTCGAAAATTTTTCGCCATAAAAATCGGAGCACAAACCCATGCAAAACGCCAAATTTCAGAAACGCCTGTTTGGTACCAACGGAGTACGAGGTGTCGTTGGTAAAGATCTGACACCAGATCTCGTCTTAACTATTGGTGAAGCACTTGGAACAATGCGAAAAGGATGCATTGCCATTGGGAGAGATACCCGGACCTCAGGAGAAACACTTGTAAAAGCTGTCAAATCCGGCTTGCTTTCGACAGGATGCAATGTTGTTGACTGCGGGATCCTCCCGACGCCTGCCCTTCAGTATCTCGTAAAAGAACAGTTCGACGGAGGGGCAATGATAACTGCCTCCCATAATCCTCCGGAATATAATGGTGTAAAGATCATAGAAGCCGATGGCACGGAAATGGGTGATGAAGAGACCCTCAAACTGGAACAGTTGATATTTGATCGGTCATTTTCCCCCCTTCCGTGGGAAGATGTCGGCTATGAAATATCTGCTCCCGATCTTGTCCGGAAGTATGTCCACGCGATTGTTCACCACTTCCCGGATAAGGTAGGTTCGGGAATGACTGTAGTAGTGGATCCAGGCTCCGGCCCTTCCTGCCTTACAACACCGCAAATTCTCACCCAAATGGGATGCAGGGTGCTCACACTCAATGGAATAATGGATGGAACTTTTCCCGGGAGACTGCCGGAACCATCTCCTGACGGGCTCAGAACACTGGCTGATCTCGTCGTCAGCAGTGGGGCAGCATTCGGCGTTGCACATGATGGCGATGCAGATCGTTCGGTATTTATTGATGAAAACGGGCGGTTTGTCGAAGAAAACCAGGAGTTTGCATTGATCGCCCGCCATATCTGCCACCAGAAAAAAGGTGCTCTGGTCACTCCTGTAAGTACATCGCGGATGGTAGAGATAGTGGTGAAAGGTGAGGGCTGCACTGTGCACTATACCCCTGTTGGAAGTATCTATGTTGCACGAACAATGCGATCGCTCATCGGCGAGGGAAAGGAGGTTGTTTTTGGCGGGGAAGGAAATGGCGGGCTTATTTTTCCTGACCATCAGTTCTGCAGGGATGGCGGGATGACAGCTGCGATGATGGTTCTCATTCTTTCCTCACATAAACAGCCACTCTCTGCACTGACAGACACGTTGCCGCAACGCACTATGATCAAGGATAAAATCAGTACACCTCATGGAGCAAAAATGCTGGAAGATATCAAGAAGATATACATGAATGAAACACTCGACCTGACAGATGGTGTAAAAATCATCAGGGAGAATTCCTGGGCACTTGTTCGTGCTTCAGGTACAGAACCAATAATCAGGATTATTATAGACGCAGAATGCGGTGATTATGGTCGTGAGTTTCATTGTGAACTGATGGATCATATCTCTGCAATTAATAAAGAATGAATGAGTAAGCTGGTTTCACCTCGTATTTTAAATGGATTTAATTATAATTTTTTTATTGGGTTATTATTTTACTGATGAAAAATTTAAGAATTATTTAATAATTTTACCCCTTTTTGGAAATAAATTCATATTCAGGTGCATATTTTGAAAAAAATCAAAAATTTTGTTCTATTATGATAAAAAAAATTAAATTCAAGCCTAAACGAAATCAAAAAATATAATAACTATTTGAGTTAAATTGAGCTTACAACCAATAGATTCTTACCTTGTGGTACAAGAATGGCAAGCACGCATGATATTGTCAGGAAAGTCCAGCGGGCTCTATCTGCAGAAAACTGGAAGATCATAGAGAGTGGTCTATCCAGAATTTCTCAGTTGAAGGGAAGACGGGCACAAAAAGTTCTCGTAACAGAAATTAACAATCTGATTACAGATATTGCATTAAAAGATAATAAACCCGAACTTTTATTGGCCCTGCCCGAACTCCCGGGCTTTGATATTGACGATCTTTTCTTCCGGATAGTTCAGCAGTTCATCGCAACCAAGGATGAAAGATGGTTGAAATCTGTTTTTGTATTATCAGAGAAACTGGGCAAAAAAAGTTATCAGTCCCGGGTTTTTGCACTTATGGCAAAAACCCTGATAGGTGCCGGGGTTTCTGAAGCTAACGCAGCATTTATTGATACGGGTATGATCATGCTTGAACAGATCAGTTTCCGGAAATATCGTTCCGATGTCATGATCGATATTATTCCCCTTCTGATCGAATGGGCAATTGAATCCCGTGATGAAAAACTCCTCCGCAGATCCCATACTATAACTGAAGAGATCAGCGATATTTCAAAACGTGCTGTTTTACATGCCGAACTTGCAAATGCAATGGCGACAATAGCTGTTCTTGAAAAGAATCGTCAGTTATTCCTGGAGAGTGTTCACGATGCAACAAAAATTCACCAGAAGATCCGGAGACAGTCGTGTATTTTATCCATACTTGAAAAAGGTGTGAAATCTGTCTTCGGAAAAGAGATTCTGGATGTTCCTCATTTCATCCAGAATTTTAATGACCTTTCCGAAGAGAGGCAACTCGAAATTATCAGTGCGCTGACTGAACAGATACTGGAACGGGTGAAGGATAAACACCAGATTATCAACATTCTTCAGACTCTTTGCGAAAGGATGTCTTTTGTCACAAGTACCCTCATTATTGATCTCCTTAAGAAGGCAGAAATATCAGGTGATTTGTGGTACCTTTCCGCCGCGATAACACTCCATCAACTCTTTTTGGATAATGAATCATACCCAATAAGGGAACTTGTACGTGCTGGTGTTTCTGTTGCAAAGCGTTCAAACAACATGCCTGTACTCTCAGATCTGATTCCCATTATTGACAAGAACAGCGATCCGGTTTTTCTGTCACGCATATACCTACAGTTTTCCCAGATTATGCTTTCGTCGGGAGATTTTACCTCGGCTCTCAATATATTCAGAAAAATTAGTCACGAGACAGAAACCCTTCCTCAGTATTCCGATAACCTCACCGATCTCCTTAAAACAGGGATTCTGAGGGATAGCATACACCTGATCAAAGATATGATTCTTACCCGGGTGAATCAGGATATCCTGCATCATTCACTCTATCGGGCGATTATTGAGCTGAGTACGGATAATCCGTTTGAGGATATCATTGCCCATTCAGAATCAATAAGTAAGCTCATCCTCCTGCATCCACAGCAGAACAACCTGCTTTTGGATAGTATTACCATTCTTGTTGACCGGGGATTTCTCGCGCTGCATGACCCGGATATCCTGATTAAAATGGCCGAATTAATACAAGAGCAGCCATTAAAGGAACAGGCTATAGCAAACATCGTCATTCACATTGCAAAAATTGGTGTGCAGATTAAAAACCGTGATTACCTCCAGAGAGCAGTAGGTCTTACCTGCCAGATTGATGGTCAGGATACACGTTCTGCAACACTCAGCAGTATTATTGACGAGGCATCAACTCTTGCTGCGCAGCAAGGAGATCTCGACCTTCTTTTGCGGATGCGAGTATGGAGCAGCTCCCTTCTGGAAGACAGTCTCGCCGCAAATGCAATGGCGAACATTATAGAAGGGGTGATACAATATGCGGTCAGTAAACGTTCACCTGTGGTGCTTGAAGAAGCATTCAAGATCGCTCTGGACATCAGCGATCCTGTATTAAAAACCCAGCAATTTGAAAAAATTGCTGAATGTTTTGTAAAAATCGGGTGTATACTTTTAAATGAGCCGGAATCCCGGACAGACCCTGAGGATTTTGTTGCAGAATTATACCCTTTCGAACGGGGCCTGTCAATAATAAAAGAGAATGTCAAAACACCCTGGATATCGCTAAAGATTGCCGGGATGATTGATATTCTCATCTCGTATTTTCGAGGGAGTGATAACCCGGATTATGTTATACCTCTGGCAATGTTCTCAGTGGAGATCGAAAATCCTTTCGAAAGAGATGCGATGATGTCCCGGATCATCTCGAATTTAAATGAGAACGTAACATACCCGGACTCCACTGATCCATATGAGATTATGGCATATCTCCTCCAGAGAGACCGGCGCTCAACATCAAACCCGCTCATGATCAGCCTGATCTTCCGTTTTCTCCATTTAATAAATAATGTTTATATCAGGCTTACCGGGTTATGCAGCCTTGCAGAATCATCCATCAAATTATCCGAATTCGATCGTGCACAGGTGATATTGGATGATGTCTGTCATGCACTCCCAAAAATTCAGGCCGAATATCAGAAACTACTGATCCTTTCTGACCTCACGATCCTGTTTTGCAGTATCGACCCGGACCGTGCAAAAAAATGTCTCGATCGAGCGATTCAGGGGTTAGAATACGTTGAATCTGATGAAAATTCTAGTACCCGGAAACGGGTTATATCAGCTATTGTCAGATTGAATGAGATCGAACCAGATCGCGAATTAGTAAGTCGCTCTCTCCAGGTTGCGTCAAAAATCACAGACCCTGTTGAATATATAGATTCGCTTAATGCCATATTCAACATGGTCAGAGATAACAGAGATCTATGTGACAAAATCGTCGTGTGCATGTCAGAAGCCGTCGACAGGATCCCTTCACCTTATGAAAAAGCTTCAGCGCTTCTCGATATCATACCCCTTGCGATGCAGAACAGCGATGATAAAAACCCGGTGAGTTTACTTAAGAAAGCAGAAGCATTAACGAGAAGAATAAATATACCACAAATTGCCAATACCATTCGTGATAACATTGCCCGCATGTTTGTTGCGCTTTATCATAAACATAACAAAGCAACGTATCTTCAGTCTGCAATAGAAGTCACAAAAGCAATTGATAATGCTGAAATAAGGCACCGTCGCCTCACCCAGATGGGATATAAAGATACGTATGAACTGCCCTCACATTATGAAAAAATCAAGGTGCTCTTTGAAAAAATAATTGAAAACGGGGCCCATCCGAATCAGATTGCATCACTTGAAAAAATGGTTCGTTCGGTATCTGATCGCGGGAAAGAAGCGATCATATTCTGTGATCTCTCGGTACTGTCCCGGAAGGAAGGTAAGGAAAAAATAGCCAACCGGATGTTACAGAATGCAATACGGGAGGCAAGCATAATCCGCCCGCTTTCCCACAGGGCTTTTGTCATGTGTGATATTGCAATGAAAACCCATGCTTCCGGTAGTGAAAAAGCGTCCCAGGAGGTGCTCGACCTTGCAATTGACGCTGCAACAAATATCCGTCAGTCATCACTCCGGGACGAG
>JBGOZZ010000050.1:0-7257 GCA_041480465.1 Methanoregula sp.
AGAAGTACATCGCCCAGCTTACCAAGGAAGCAAACAAGCTTGCAGAGCACGCAGGAAGAAAGACGATCAAGAAAGAAGATGTTGACCTGGCTTCAAAGCCCTGAAGTCTAACTCTTTTTTCCGGATAATTACCCGTTGTTCAATTGTGATTTTTCTGCTTGAGATGCATCTGTTGAAGAATTTTTTTTAGTGATTGCTTGATAAACTTCCTGCAATAGTTTCTCTACTGTGAAAATGCAAGAAACATGTTTATTTTACTATTTGAAGACATTCCTGATAATATAGACCATTGAATAAAAAACCTCGGCAAAGTCAACCGATAAAATGGTACATCCTCTTGAAAATCATAGGATGTGATTTGATGCAGGATTGGTACCTTTGTATATCGATTTATGATGAACGCCGCCGCCCCCGGCGGGGCGCCCCCGCGGCGGATCATTTACTGAAATTTCTAAAAAATCTTTCCTTGCCCCGCCGTGCCTCGGAGAGGCCCTGAGGCGGGTGACATTCGTTAAGGTCCGAAATTGTTGTTCAGAATTGAGAACTTGAAAATGAGGAATCGGGATGCGACGATACTCAGATTAAATGCGTCCAAACTTTTGAATGTGACCTTCTCACGCTCGAATATTCACCAAAAAAATCTAAAACTTCCCTTTCGTGCTTCGGATTATTTTGGGATCCTTGTTCATCGACAACGCCTCACCAAGCGCAATCCCGAATGCCTTGAACACTGCCTCGCACTGGTGGTGATCGTTCTTCCCGGAAAATATGATATGCGCCGTGATGCCGGCACGGGTGCACAGGCTGTAGAAGAAATGCTCAAAGATATCGACGGGGATCGTCCCGATCGTCTTGTTGCCAAAGGTGCCATTATAGACAAGGTATCCCCTTCCCCCGCAATCGAGCACGACCGTTGCAATTGACTCATCCATCGGGATGATGGCGTGGGCGAACCGCCGTATACCATGCCCGTCGCCGATTACTCCCTTCAGGGCATCCCCGAGCACAATGCCGATATCTTCAATCGTATGATGGCAGTCGACACCGAGATCGCCCTTTGCAGTGCACGTGAGATCAAAACCCCCGTGCCGTGCCATCGCATTCAGCATATGGTCAAAGAAGGGCACCCCGCTGTCAGCCGAAACCTTCCCGCTGCCATCCGGGTTCACTGTGATTGAGATATTTGTTTCTTTTGTTTCCCTTTTTATCGTTACATTCCTCATTGACTTGCCTCCAGTGCATCTTTCAGGGTGATCTTCCCGCTATAGAGAGCAGAACCGAGTACTGCCCCGAACGCCCCGGCATCCCGCAGGCCGGTCACATCCGACCGTGCGGATACACCCCCGGCAACAACTACGGGGATGTGCACCTGATCGATCAGCTTCCTGACAGGTTCGAACCGTACTCCCTTTTGCAGTCCTTCCACATCTACATTGGTATAGAGGAGTGAGCCGGCGCCAAGTTCTTCGAAGCGCCGGGCCCACGCAAGGTAGTCACCCGCTGTTTCCTGCCATCCGTGGACTGCGATCTGCCCTCCCTTCGCATCGACGCCCGCCATCACCCGTTCGCTCCCGTGCTCATCGGCAAGCACCCGTATGCTCTCCGGCTTTTCTGTGGCGAGCGTTCCAATAATAACCCGCATAACACCGCTCTTTAACCAGCGGGCAGCATCTTCAGTTGAGCGGATACCCCCGCCCAGCTCGATCTCGACCCCGGTTTTTTTGACCAGGTCGGTTATGAGTTCAGCATTCTTTGCAGAATTCCCAAACGCCCCGTCGAGGTTCACCACGTGGAGGGCATCAGCTCCCTGGTCGAGCCACCGTGTTGCACAGGAAAGCGGATCCCCGAATGCAGTTGCACTCTCCCGTTTCCCTTGGACCAGCTGGACACACCGTCCCCCCAGGATATCAACAGCAGGAAAAATACGCATAAGCCTCAGCGGATCATCCGTTGGATTGCCATGACGAGAATATCCTTTGCACCGGCTCGTTTAAGGGCGTTGATCAGGCAATAGACCCGTTCCTCGTTCACGACTGCATGGACCGCCACGAGATTCTCGGTCGACGCGACGTCCATAACCGTTGGGCCGGAGAGCCCGGGCAGGACACGTTTTACGGCATCAAGGGAGGACCGCTTCACGTTCATCATAAGGTAACACTGCCCACGTGCCCGGATGACGCTCTCGAGCGCAAGGTGTATCTCATCGATCTTCTCTTTCTTTGTCCTGAGTGATTCCCTGTTTGCGATCAGGAACGCAGAGGTTTCCAGCACCTCGTCGATCACCCGGAGACGGTTGGTCTTTAACGTCGTTCCCGAACTCGAAAGGTCGACGATAGCATCGGCAATTCCCAGGTGCGGGGTCGCCTCACAGGCACCCCCGACAAGCACAATGTTTACTTTCACCTTGTGCTTTGAGAAGTATGCCCTGGTGATGACCGGAAATTCGGTGGCGACCTTCATCCCGGCAAGCTGTTCTACCGATGTTATTGCCGAATCCTCGTGAACGGCAAGGACGAGTTTTGCCTTCCCTGACTGGAGATCGAGGAGCTCTTCAACATCAGACTCCCGTTCGACTACCATATCATGTCCAGTAATCCCGAGATCCGCTGCGCCGGTAGCCACGTATTCTGGAATATCAACTGGCCGTGCAAACAGGATCTCCACGTTCGGGTCGAGCGTCTTTGTGATAAGCCTCCGCTCCCCGGCTTCAGGGAGGTGGAGCCCGCTCTTTTCCACAAGATCCAGGATCGGCACTGCAATCCTGCCCTTGTTGGGAATCGCAAGTCGTACAATCTGTGAAAAAGATGGGGGGTTACTTTTTTTCTGGCCGGATTTTGTTTGTTTTGCCATGGGTGTCAGAATGTTTTGAGTTCGCCACGGATTACTCTCTCGGTAATATCGGTTACGTTCTCAAGCCAGTTATCGACAATCCCTTCAATTTCACCCTGGATCTTCTGCATTTTCATACCGGCTCTTGGCAGGACCTGCACGCTTGCCATAAGCGGACGGTCGATGGGCTGCCCAATCTGGGAGAGGAGCCGGATATACATCTCTTCAATCCCTTCCACCCCTGTCACACAATCAGTTGCCATCTGCGTCGAAAGCAGGTTGTAGATCTTACCGATATGGTTTATCGGGTTCTTTCCGCTTGTCGCTTCCATGCTCATCGGGCGGTTGGGCGTTATGAGCCCGTTGCAGCGGTTGCCGCGCCCGACTGAACCATCATCGCCCATTTCCGCGGATGTGCCGGTTACGGTCAGGTAGATACTCCCATTCTTGATGTCATCGCCCGTGTTGAGGTGTACAATAATCTTGCGTTTCGTGCTCTTCTTTGCCACTTTGCCGATCTGTTCCTTGAGGAGCTCCATGTACTCAGCATACTGGTGAATATCTGCGCAGTACTTATCGACAATCGCACAGGCAACGGTCAGGGTGATGGTATCCCCGTCACGCAGGCCCATGATTTTGATGTCCTGCCCGATAGCGGGATACTTCGGCCTCAGTTTGTCATCGATGAAATCGCTGACATTCTTGACAATTGTCTCGATATCAGAAAACGGGGCATGCCCGACCCCAAAAGAAGTATCATTCGCTCTCGGGACCCTCCCGTTGTGGGGCTTGAACACATCGCGGAGATCGGTCGAACCTGTCCCCAGCCGGCAGTCCATAATGACATCGCGTTCCATGTTCAGCGTTGTAAAATTGCTGCGAAGATAATTCCGCGTCGCTTCAACGGCAATGGCATCGGTGGGAATAGATACATCGTTGAACCGCTTTGTTGCACGACCGTCAATAAGGATAAAAATGGGCCGGATGACCTTTCCGCCACCAAACTTCGGGTCAGATTCTCCGGCTACGATCTCCCCCTGATCGGTATTGTGGTGCAGGACAACACCGAACTCTTCGAGATATTCCTTGCAGAGCGCCCTGCTGATCGCTTCAGCAACACCATCAGCGATACTGTCAGGGTGGCCGATGCACTTGCGCTCGACGACTTCGATCCGCTGTTTCTCCAGAGGAATCTGGGCTAATGCTTCAATCTGGATGTTTCTCTTCATTGATTTCCTCGTAACACTGCGTACTAATAAAAAGGACTGGAATTCATATAACGATTTCTCATAGGCAATAGTTTTTGGTTTTTTTATGATTGTGAGTAATTTATCTCTTTTTTCTCAATCACCGTTAAGATTAGATGAGCGACACGAATGTCTTAGAGAGACCCGCTCTTTTAACGATGTTCAAGAGAGATCTGGATGTCAATTCCACTGGAATAATATCTTTTAGTAACGGGACACCATTATGGCATTCATAGAAATGATCGACTAATGAATGGTCTGAAAAAATTACTAATAAAAAAAAGAGCTGCCTGTTTACCGTCTCAGGAATTTGTGAAGGATTGTCATCTCGCTGCCTTTTGGCAGCTTCTTGAGCGGAGGTTTTACCGGTACCGGGGTCTCATCCTCTTTTTCATCCTCATCAATCTCTTCTTTTGGGGGGATGAGCTTCTTCTCGTGGACAGGTGCCTGGAGATGTGATACCTTCTTTTCAGCAGGTACCTCAGGTAGCCTCGCATGGGGAAGAGTCCGGTGCTGGCTCAGTTTTGTTCCGCACCCCGGACAGAAGTTGGCTGCCACGGGGAGCTTTTTTCCGCAGTTATGGCAGAACTTGGGTATATCTGCACTTTCATCCTGCACCGGGGTTTCCTCGGGTTTTTCATGAACAACAGGGCGCCTCGGGGCCACTTTTTTTTCTACGGGTTCTGGTTCCTGAGGGGAAGGTTGTTCAGGTTCTACTACCGGTCGTTTCGCGGTCTGCAGGGATGAATGCTTAAGAGGCTGCATCGCACTCTTCATCGCGACCTTCATGGCCGATTGTACTTCGCGTTTGCGCACAGTCTGGATATCTGCAGTTTTTACCGGGGTTACCCCGCGACCGGATTCCTCTTCCGGCACTTCCCTGACTTGTGCACGCCGCTGGGGGCGGGGAGGTTCCTGTTCCTGCACCGCATGGACTGCAAAATGCCGTTTGACCGGGGGTTGCTTTTCATGGTCTTTTGCAGGCATTCTCTTTGGCTGAAGTTCCTGTTTTTCTGCAGGTTTTTCCGGTTCAGCAGGAGCTGGTACTTTATCGTGCCTGGGGAGCTCTTCAACCTGTGGTGCAGGGGATTTTTCCGGTTTATCCTCTTCGTGGAGAAGCGCAATCCATTCATCGATCTCATCGGATCGTTCCATGCCGTTCTGGACAAAAACAAGTTTCATCGTCTTGATTTCGTCATCAGGGGAACGGATAGAGAGAACAAGGACCGGGTCGGAATTCTCTGAAAATTCAATGATGCTTCCGATAATCGAATCCCGCGGGATATCTTTAGCGGTAACTTTGACCTTTTTTTCCTGCGTATCGATCAGGAAGATGCGCCGATCGGTCAGGTATGCATGGAAAAAGAATTTTTTTACCGTGATGTTGAGCGAACCGATGAGTACATGTTCATCTTTCTGCAGGTATACAGAAACCCCCCCCTCATCTTCCTCGTCAGTTCCCGGTTCTTCATCCCCCGATTTTGTAGTTATTGCCGCTGCCCCTTTCTGTAGTGTACTGCCTCCGGAGATATTCGGTCTGCCCGCTCCTGACGTGGATTTCTCGGATTCCTGAACAATTTTTCCGCCGCAATAGCCGCAGTCAGCTATATTATCCCGTATATTCATTCCGCAATGGGGGCATTTCATTGGTGATCTCCCTTTCGGTATCCAGAGTGGATAAGTATAATGTTCTCATTTGATATGAAAAATTCTCTGGTCGAATCGATCAGGGTCTGGTGAGCAGAATTCATGAGCATCAGGCGGAAATGAATCCTTTCAGTAGTTCTGTGATGTGTATCCGCTCTTCTTCATCTCCACTTGTGTGGATGTAGATTCCCGCATCTTTTTTGTTGGTGCAGAGAAGGGCATTCATCCGGCAGCGGCTGCTGTCCCCGCTGAGGAGACAGTCTTCCGGAGAGATCCGCCCAAACGTATCGTTGATTATGCCGCGGATTGTGTCCGGGCAATTGACAACATGGTATATTCCCCAGTTGACGACAACAACCAGTACGCCTTTTTTGTCCCCTTCACGAGGTTCTTCAAGCCGGAACGTGCCGTACTTTTCGTCACCATAGATATTGAGGAATTCACGATAAAAGGGATCGTGACGTTCCTTGAGCTGGAATAGAAAGAGGCCGGTTTTCAGGAGCAGGCACTGGGAGTGCCTGGCATTTATTGCTGGGAGCAGGTGGCTGAATGCGGGATTTTTTATTATTTCCTGGAGTGGTTTTTGAACCCGGGCAAAGAGATCCTCCCGCACTCCCCCGGTAAAATTCAGTTTTACTGGTTTGAAATAGAGGGTTTTTTCCCCAACCGGCACAACGAGAGATCCATCCTTCAACTGTGTAAGCCCCCCGGGTCTGGGGGGAGGGCTGACCGGCTTTTTTCCCGGGTGCCTGGGCAGATTTCCTCCCGGCACGGTTCCCCGCGCGAGGGCCGACCATGTCTCTGCAGGAAACGTCTGGTCCAGGTGTTTTCGCCAGAGCGGATCACGAATGGTGGCGATGGATACGAGACGGAACTGCGTACCAACCGGAATAAATTTTGCACCGCAGTGCGTGCACTCGATGTAGAAATCCGTATGGGGGATGCCGAAGAGCTGTCTTCCGATAACCCGGTTTAATATCCCGGTGCGGCATACCGGGCACATGCTCATCCAGGATGAGGGGGAAGGTTCATTGTCATTTCCCGATCCGGGCAGCCTGACGGCAGGTGACAATGCTGAAGCTGCATCCCATGTCCACGGGGGGAGCAGACGGATTGCTTTGCGGGGGCGGTGAGCGAGCCGGTCCATGATTTCTGTTGTTTCTGCGATGCCGCCACCACACAATACATCAACAATCACCGGGACCATGGTCTTTCCCTGCATCCTGAGACGTTCTTCAATGCAGAGGTCGAGCCCGTCTTCTGGTTTCCGGGCAGCATCCCGGGGTGTCCGGAGTGCAAGGGTTTTGTTGAATTCGGCATTGAGGCATTCCATGGCAACACCAAGTACTTCACCCGTCACCATAACCCCGCTTCGCAGGAAAGGCAGACGCGAAACACGCCTGCTGACAGTTTCACAGGCAAGCGCGAACAGTGCCGGGGGAATGGGAAAATACTGGGTGGCTGACATGGGTATTCTTTATCGGTTGTCGTGCCGGAAGGATAAAGAATCGCACTATGGCAAAAGAGGACCGGG
>JBGOZZ010000051.1:0-7254 GCA_041480465.1 Methanoregula sp.
AAAAGGTTACGTTAAAACACAGGCTTCGGAAGAGCTTCAGAACAAGGCGCTTGAAGCCCTTGAAGTCGCACTGGATACAGGTAAGATCAAGAAAGGATCCAACGAGGCAACAAAAGCCATCGAACGCAGCATCGCCCAGCTCGTGCTGATTGGTGCAGACGTGGAACCTGAAGAGATCGTGATGCATCTTGGACCACTCTGTGATGAGAAGAAAATACCATATATTTTCATCAACAAGCAGAATGACATTGGGGCAGCAAGTGGTCTTGACGTCGGCTCGGCTGCGGCTGCAATTGTAAAGCCCGGCAAGGCAAAAGAAACGATCGAGGACCTTACCAAGCAGCTTACTGCGCTGAAGGCATGAGGATTCAACTATGGCAGACGATGCAACGCCAGCCGAAGTGATAGAGGTTGTTGGCTCAACCGGCATGCACGGTGAAGCAATGCAGGTGAAGTGCCGTATTCTCGAGGGCAACAACAAGGGGCGGATTATAACCCGAAACACGGTTGGTCCTATCCGCGAAGGAGATATTGTCATGCTCCTTGAAACTGAACGCGAAGCCAAGAAAATGTCAAGACGGTGAAGAAGATGGTAGAACAACACCCCTGCAGTTTCTGCGGCATTCAGATCGAACCGGGTACCGGTAAGATGTATGTAAGAAAGGATGGTACAATCTTTTACTTCTGCGGCACAAAGTGCGAGAACAATCACAAGCTCGGGCGGGTACCGCGGCGCGTTCCGTGGACGGCTGCCGGGAAAAAGGCTGCAAGCAAGGAGTGAGATCCCTTGGACCGCACCTTTGTTATGATCAAGCCCGATGGGGTTCAACGCGGTCTGGTGGGCGAGATTGTTTCCCGGTTCGAAGCGAAAGGGCTGAAACTTGTTGCGGCACGGTTTGAGAAGCTGCCCGAAGTGCGGGTGACCGAGCAGTACCAGGAACACCTTGCAAAACCATTTTTCCCGTCCCTGAAAAATTATATCATGAGCGGCCCCTGTTTTCTGATGGTCTGGGAAGGCAGGAATGTGGTCGCGATAGCCCGAACGCTGATCGGCGCGACCAACCCCGAGGAAGCGGCACCCGGTACCATACGGGGCGATTTTGGCATTGACATAGGGCGGAATGTCATTCATGGGTCCGACTCACTGCAAAGTGCATCCCGCGAGATTGGGATCCACTTCCAACAAAACGAACCGGTTACCTATTCACGGATTGATGCATCCGTCATCTACGAATATTAACATCTTTTTTCCCGCACCATTTACAAGGAACCATAATCTCTATTACTCTTTGACACTGCACTATGCTTAATGGCAGGCGACGTCCTCAGTTTTGCACTGTTGTCCCTTTCGTCCATCATTATTATTATCAATCCACTCGGTGCAACCCTTATTTATGTTTCTTTTACGACAACGATGGATCAATCTGCCCGTGATGCTATCGCAAAAGACGCATGCAGGTTTGCCCTTATAATCCTGCTTTCCGTAGCCGTTCTTGGAACATGGATCCTCCAGCTCTTTGGTATTACCCTTGAGGCATTCCGGATTGCCGGGGGAATACTGCTTTTTGGCATCGGTATGGAAATGGTCTACGCAAAGACATCCCGCACAAAACTTACCGCAACCGAGAAGTACGAATCACGGGATATGGAGGACGTGGCTATGATGCCCCTTGCCATACCAATGATTGCGGGACCGGGAGCGATTACGACCACGATTGTACTTATGAATGAAGCTATCACCATAACCCCGATCGCAATTGGAATTGTATTTTCCTCTATCGTGATTTCCATTGCTATCACGTATTTTATGATGCGGAATTCAGAATATATTATGAAAAAGATCGGGCAGCGTGAGTATCGGGCGATCAATCGTCTCCTGGGCATGCTGCTGATCGCGATCGCGGTGCAGTTTGTCATCAATGGTATCAGGCTCGCCTTCCCGCTGTTTGCCGGGGGATGACAGGGAAGATGCCGCGGTTCCCGCAGACTGCTGCACAGGCAGGTAGTAAAAAAGATGTGGTGTGATGATCCGCAGGGATTCCGACGACCTATGACCGATAATGAGTGCTCCTGCCCGGATGCCCGCCAACCTATCAGAGTGTGTAGTGCTCAGTTCACGAGCAGCTGGGAAGACCCGGAAAGATCACTCGCCCGGGCAGAACTATTCATCCGGCATGCCGCTGACTGCGGTACAAAGTTGATCTGTTTTCCTGAACAGTTCGCTACCGGCTGGGATCCGGAATCTCAAAAAAATATCCAGACCACTAACGGAAGTATCGTCACGGCATTACGGGGATATGCAAAAGATTACAAGATCGCCATTCTGGGGTCGTTCCGGGAACGATCCAGCCCATTCCCGAAAAATATAGCACTGGCGATAGGAAATGACGGCAGGATTCTTGCATCGTATGCAAAAATTCACCTGTTCTCTCCATCGCATGAGGAGAATATGTTTATTCCAGGAAGCGAACTGGGTATATTTTCACTTGGTTCTCTCACCTGCGGTATTGCCATCTGCTATGATCTGAGATTTCCGGCTTTGTTCAGGATATATGCCCATAAGGGGGTCCAGGCAGTTTTCGTTCCCTCGGCATGGCCCCAAAGCCGGATAAGGTACTGGGAGCTGTTCGTCACTGCACGGGCCGCGGAAAACCAGATGTATGTTGTGGGGGTAAATACTACCGGGAAGACACCGGTTGACACGTACTCCGGTGCATCAATAACTGTAGATCCGCATGGGGTAATTGTCAGCCGTGCAAATGCGGCAGAGCAACTCCTCTTCTCGGATATTGATCCCGGTGAAGTGGAGAAGGCACGGAATGCATTCCCGGTGGGCAAAGACTGCAGGGATGAACTCTATCACGTACTCCTTGGCAAAAAAGAGATTGCAGATTAAGGATCTTATCGTGATTTCCATGGTAAGCGACTGAAAATATTCATATGGTGAACCTTTTTAATGGCAAAACCGCACGCCTATATGTATCCGGCAGACCTATACTATTCCATGTACCATCTCGTGTGCGTCAACTGTGGAGCCACGTATCCCGCTGACGAGATTATTTATAATTGTAAAACATGCGGTCACCTTCTTGCCGTTAAGTACCGTATGGATAAAATTACCATAACCAAAGCAATGTGGGAGAAGCGGCCGCTCTCGGTCTGGCGTTACCGTGAGTTGCTCCCGGTACGGATCAATCCTGTTACCCTGCAGGAAGGAGGGACCCCCCTTTACCATCTGAAACGACTCGGGGAGGAGATGGGATTGAACCACCTGTATGCAAAACACGAGGGTATGAACCCTTCCGGTTCATTCAAGGACCGTGGCATGACCGTAGGTGTCTCGATGGCACTCCAGCTGGGCAAAAAGAGTGTCGCGTGTGCGAGCACTGGGAATACCTCGGCAAGCCTTGCGGTTTATGCAGCGAAAGCCGGGATTCCGGCAGTTGTTCTCCTCCCTGCCGGAAAAGTTGCGGTGGGCAAGGTAGCGCAGGCGCTTATGCACGGGGCAAAGGTAATCTCCATCCGTGGAAATTTTGATCGCGCTCTCGAGATGGTGCACGATCTCTGTTTATCCCACGGGCTGTACCTGTTAAATTCCATTAATCCCTTCCGCCTCGAGGGGCAGAAGACCATCGGCTTTGAAGCTCTCGACCAGCTCGGTGAGATCCCGGACCGGTTTGTCCTGCCAGTAGGCAACGCAGGAAATATATCGGCGGTATACAAAGGATTCCTGGAGCTGCAGGAACTGGGTTTCATGGAGCGGTTGCCGATGATGACCGGTATCCAGGCCGAAGGATCCAGCCCTGTCGTGCGTGCGATCCGTGAGAACCTCCCGGAAGTGATACCGGAGTTGCATCCGGAAACTGTTGCGACAGCCATACGTATCGGTGCGCCTGTGAACGCAGAAAAAGCCCTCACGGCAATCCGGATGACCGGGGGGCTTGCCGAATCGGTAACTGATGAAGAGATCCTGAGGATGCAACGGGACCTCGCCCGCAAGGAGGGCATTGGTGTTGAACCGGCATCGGCTGCTTCAGTTGCAGGAATACGAAAACTGGTGGGACAGGGTATGATTGACCGGGATGAGCGGATTGTCTGCGTTGTGACCGGGCATCTGCTTAAGGACCCGGATACGGTGATAAAACAATGCGAACCCCCGACAGAGATCAACGCAGATCTGCCATCTCTGCTCTCTGCGCTGCACTTGTAATCACGCTGATCGCAGTCTCACCCGTGGCTGCACTCTCCGCTGATTATATGATCTTCCCCAACGGGACCGCGTACCGGGCATCGATAGAGATCGAAGATGCTTCACGGTATGAATTTGTTGACTCTGGTATGCTCGGAGAACCCGTGCCCCTTACCGTTGGAGATGTCCAGCTCTTTGGCAATTGTTCTCCCTGCCGGTTCAATACTACCGGCCCCTCATTTACCAGTAATGTCATGGCCCTGACATTCGAACGAGGGAATTATACCGTGTCGTACATTTCGCCCCTTCGTGATAACCACCTGCAGGCATCCTTTAAGAATCCTTATCATATCAATATCACGCTTCCCCAAGAATTTGCGGTACAAAATCCGCTCCTGGCTGGCATCAGCCCCGGCGCCAATGTCACGCGATTTTCGGATAACACTACCCTGATCCAATGGAACAGGACCATGTCCGTGGATCTCAGGTTCTACGATATGGGCCGCGAGGCTTTGTTGTATTTCTTCCTTCAGTTCATGGGAATTCTTGCGGTTGTGATGCTGCTCCCGTTCCTGCTGACAATGAAAAAGAAGGAGTGAGTCACAGAGTAAATACTGCTGGAATTTGACTGTTAAAAGGCTCAGCACTTCTCCTCGCAGGCAAACGACTTCGATGGATCATTCCGGGATTCATTCAGACACATCATTACACAGGATTTGCATGTATCAAATTCCGGAGTCGTTACTATCCGGCAGGTCCCCTTACTATCGATAGTGCAATTCGCAAACTGGCGACATTTGTCACCGAGCTGGTACACCGCGGTACAGACCTCCGGTATCTCCGGCCCGCATGTGAGATCCAGGCCGTGGCAGGGGGTAACCCCGCAGTCCGCCCTGCCGGGGTTTCCGGGTGTGACAATAACAGGTACCGTCGTGGCATTGGGATTTCCGTCCGGGAAACCTGTCGTGCAGCCAGAAACCAGCAATGAAGCAACAAGGACAATGACGCACATCCCAGGGATGAAAAATAGTTCGGTCACGTGAAACGTCTCCTTTTTTGCATCGAGAGAATTATCCCTTCCGATAATTTATGGTTTATCGTAAATTCCGAAGAGATCCTCTGAGTTCACTCCATATAACCTCTGGATTCCGGATTTTCCAACTAAAACGTAAAGTAACTGCCATTCAGATTGCCGGAGTTCGAATATCCACGCTGTTCCCAGTATCCCCGGTAATTCGGATTATCGGTGAGTTCGATCTTCTCGATCCACTTGATCCACTTGTAGCCCCACTTATCCTCTGCAACAAGCTCGAAGGGATACCCCCGTTCGGCCGGAAGAGTGACGTTGTTCATCTTATACGCCATAAGGATGTCATTGTTCATTATATATGAGAGCGGGAATGAAGTGGTATACGTGTCATGCGCTGTAAAGACCACCGTGTTCGCCCGGGGATCAACGCCGGATTCCCTGATGAGGTCGCGGACGAGCACACCTTCCCAGAGGAGTTTTACCGACCAGCCTTCCACGCAGTTCAGCGTAACGACCTTTTCGTAGTGCTTGTGGTCGGCAAGGATTTCCTGATACGTCAGGATGCGGGTTGTCGTGGTAAGTCCTGTTATCGTGAGACGGTAATCGGATTCGTTGATATGCTGCGGACCGGCGATGGAATTTTCATGAAAATCGTTGATGGATGAGAGGTCACTGCCCTGGTATGATCTGATTTCAACGGCTGATAATTGAACCGGGCTGCCTGGTGATGACTGTGCCTCAAAATGAAGAAAGAGAGGTACACCCACAAGGAGGACTGCGACGATAACTGCGCATACCAGGAACCAGCGGGAGTGCATCGCTTCCTATCCTGTTCCCGTAACCGTATTAATTTTTGTGTAGGGACGAAAGGATCCGGCATTTGCCTGCAGGCTGCCGGCAGGAGAGAAATCTTTCGGTAATCATGTCCGGATTCTTTTTGATCTCCGCTGCCGTGCGGCGAAGGAGGTTGCGTTCCCGGGACAGTGTCAATTCCAAAGCCGTAAAGCAACATTTAAAGCCAGCTATTCCCATGTCCGTACAATGGAGCGGATTGCCGCAGTTGCAAAAGGGAAAGTTCAGGGAGTTGGATACCGCCACTTTGTTGCGAGGTGTGCTCATATGACCGGCGTTCACGGGTACGTAAGGAATATGCCAGACGGCTCGGTGATGATGGTCGCCGAGAGCTCTCATGCGTCTCTGGAGGATTTTGTGAGGAGTATCCGGGCTTTAGAGGAGCCGGTGATCCACGTTGAGGATCTGGCGGTAACGCGGTGCGTGGCGACCGGGGAGTACAAAGGGTTTTGGGTAGAATGGTGAATGCTAACGTCGAAAGTTATGGTATCATCCAACATTTTTAATATAATTTCCCGTAAAAGAACCTCTTTGTATATCAGGAGGAAATTCAATTGGAAAATTCACAGAAAGGGAACCTGGAGTTGCTGACAGATAAGAACAGCTGTCTGGTGCTGGTGGACTACCAGTCCTCTATGTTCAAGGGTGTGGCATCAGGGGATAAGACGATTATCAGGAATGCTGCGTATTGTTCGGCAAAAGCAGCGAGCATTCTTAATATACCGGTTGTTTTATCGGCAATCAACCCGGCGGGTAATGGCGAGTTCATGCAGGAAATTGCCCGGCTCTTCCCGGGCCAGGAAGTATTTTCCCGCAAGGTACTGAGTTTCGATGCTTTTGAGGATGAGAGAACATGGAACGCCGCGAAAAATACTAAAAGAAGGAAAATTGTCGTCTCCGGCCTATGGACGAGCATGTGCTTTGCCTATACCGCCCTCCATGCATTGAAAGAAGGGTACGAGGTGTACGGGTTGATGGACGCAGCTGGTGATTCCACCCATGACGCTCATACATATGGGGTCAAACGAATGCTCCAGGCCGGAGTGATCCCTGTAACCGTCGAGTCGCTCGTCTCGGAATGGATGCATGACTGGGGGAACCCGAAAACAGGAGAACTCGTCAGAGAGGTGTACTCAAGATACGGGTACATGCTTGGATTTTAACCGTGCACCCCCAACCAGTG
>JBGOZZ010000052.1:0-7166 GCA_041480465.1 Methanoregula sp.
CATGGATACGGGTTGTTCCTCATTCAGGAGATCCTTGCTATCACAAAAATAACCATTCATGAGTGCGGAGAACCCGGGAGCGGGGCACGGTTTGAGATCACCATTCCAAACGGCATGTACCGGTTTACCTCCAGGAAGGATGTCGAATCAGAGAAGAGAGGAACCTGAACAGGGTTAATATCGCAGCCCGGTCTTACTTTCTGGTGTTGACAGATATCTTCATGTTCAGCATAAGTACCGGAAAACCGGATCTTCTTTTTTAGAGGCTGGATAACCATCAGGTTTGCGAAGCACAAAACGGGTAAAAACCACGACCAGAAACAAAAGAGTCCAATTCCGTGGTGATACCCGGGTAATACCGGGGCACCCTTTTTGTATTTCATGACCGGAACAACGACCGAAGTCCCAATCGGAAAAGCGGGGTTGCGCACCGGAGTATGGCAGGCTTCAAGAGAAGTTTTTTGACCAGCAAGACGGGTCGGTCCATGTCACCGTACTCAAGTATTGTGCTGATAATGTCAGGATTGTTGAGCGCAAGGATTAACGCATCCATCTCCGAATCAGATAATTTCTGGCGCAACTGAAAGATGCGAAATCCCAGATCGAGGTCCCGACCAATGTCTTCCTGCCACCGTCGCTCATATTCTGCGAGCGCTGCATCCGTGAACCGGTCAGCTTCACAACAGGTAACAGCCACGGCGGCCGCATGCCGGGCCGAACGGATGCCGGTATACACACCCCCACCGGAAGTGGGTTTTGCAAACCCGGCAGCATCCCCGGTAAAGAGGGTGCGGTGACCATAGGTTCTCGGCATCAGGCCAAGTGGTAGTGTCCCGGTTACCAGATGCAGTGAGTTTTCACCGAATTTTTTCCGGAACGCTGAAAACAGTTCCGGTACTCCCACCTGACTGCACAGACCGATGCGTACCCGCCCTTCACCTGAGGGGATCATCCATCCAAAAAAGTCCGGGGATGCGCCGGGATAGATCTCCACGAAACGCGAATCGCATTCGTAGACCAGATCTGCCTGGATACCGGCAAGATACGTCCTGGCTCTTGGCATACCGAAGATCCGGGCTATACTGCTCCGTGGGCCATCTGCGGCAATAAGGAGCCTGAATGGTGTCTCCTGATGTCCGTCCACCCCCCGGGTCATGAGAGTTGTTCCATGGACATTATACGCTGCAGTCTTTAAGGAGAACTCCGCCCCTGCGTCAGCCGCACTCTCTGCCATATCGCGATCAAGCGACCCGCGATCGACAACAACTGCCTTTTGGGTCTTTGCATCGATCAGGATTTCACTTCCGGAACCGGACACGACACGGGCACCATAGACACGGTTGAGGACCGATCGTTCTGATACACGACATTCCGCAAAAGCAGCACCTGACAGGAGCCCCGCACACTGCACCGGATAGCCGATCGTCCCGTGCTCTTCAATACAGAGCGTCGTGAGGCCGCTTTGGGCACATGCAGCTGCCGCAGCACATCCGGCCGGGCCTGCGCCAATCACAATGACATCGTACATGGAAACACATGCAGGGGGTTCAACCGGGGACTGTTATTTTTTCCCTTCAGGTTTATGATACTCACATGTTTTGTCCTTTGTTGTCCATTTTTCATCCATGAGATTTGGTTTTGGACTTTCTTTCTGATAAACACCAAGCAGGATGGAAACCAGACCAAAAACAAATGCAAAGTTGCCAAGTATAACGATAACAAGGTTGTCGGACAGGGCGGGGAAGTACCAGAGAAGACCAGCTAACAGGATTGAACCTGCAATGAACATACCGGGGATAAGGATATATTTGGTTTTTGGGTGGGTAAGTGCAAGTGTGACATCAGTAAAACCGTTATAAAACGCGATCCCTGCGATGATGAGCAGAAAAATAATTCTAACGACCAGCTGCACCAGGAAGGATAAAAGTACTACAACGAGTAAACCTGCGGAAAGACCAAACCAGAACGGGGATTCATCGCCCTTTGAAGTAATGGCAAGGAAAAGGAATACCGCAATTGCCAGACCGGCTAAAAGAAGGAACATTCCATAAAAAGTTTCAAGCAGCAGTTCTGGAAACAGCAGGGCCAGGAGCCCGAAAACAACACCGATAATGCCCCAGATAAGGCATGAGAGTCTTGTGTCCATGAAAGTATCACCGGATACGATTAATGAAATACACCTGCATCCATCTCTCCATTTAGCGCCACAACTACAAAATTCATCCTATCAGGTTTATTAATTTCCCCGCAATGCTGTTCAGGTAGTACCGCATATATCATAAGAAAATCATTGCGGACATCTTCATTATCCCCAGGTAACTTAAAAATGAGGATTGCTCATCTTTACGGTATTTTTATGTCTGCTTCACCAGCCTTTGAAAAGCACCATAATGATCCATCCCTCGATAAGGTTATGAATGATGAACTGACTGCTGTACGAAAAAAACAGGTTGAATTATTGTCCCCGGAAAAACCCGGGTTTCTCCACAGTTTCATCCTTTTTTCCTGTATTCTTACTAATATAATCTTTCTTTTAACGATGAGTGATTATTTCGCTATCTTTATTGCAGCCAGTTTCTACCTCAATATGTTCTACTTTGTCATATTGTTAATCCCGACAAATTTTGACAGGACCGTACTTTCGAAAAACGAGATCATCCGTTTTCATGCATGGCTCAGGGATAGTGGTGTTAAATCAGGAACGTCACGATTTACCCGGCTCTTCATCAACTCCTTTTTCATAAACAGCAGGGCATTGTCTCTGGGGATCGGGCTGATATTTTCTGTCGATATTGTCTTTGCACTCGTATCGTATACTATCATGGACCTTCCCCTGAGCACGACAGTCATTGTCATCGCCCAATGCGGTATCATTATTCTTTTTTATCTTCTGGTCTGGGAGATAGAGCCGTTCTCAACAAAATTTAAAAGAAATGTCGAGCAGGTCAAAAGAAAACTTTCACGGGGAAATATTCCACAATGGATGGTGTCTGCGATCTTCATGACAGGTGTCCTGCTCGCAGTATTTTTATTCCTGACAGCGATCATTCTCCTGCCCGGGATGACGGTAACTGCATTCATGAGCCAGTCCGGGCTCAATAAACTGGCATACCTTGTCTTATTTATAACAATTCTTGCGGTCAGCCAGTATTTCCTCATCCGGCACATCCACGGTATAACCAGCCGTGCGGTGGCCTCACACATTCTGGATTTCCAGGAAGATGTTCTCAAAGAACTGACCGGAATACATGATGCCGGGAGTTCCAGAAATCCAGACGAAGGAAAGGACTGGTTCGAAATGACAGCCCTCCTTCTTGAGTCAAGGATCTATTCGGTACAACAACATACGCTGCTCGGCGTTTTTCCGGTGTATACCGTAGACATTGACGTTTCGGCGCTCATGGACACCACGACACGTGCCGCGATCAAACGATACATCGAAAGACAAAAGGATAATCCTGAAGATCTGTAACCCGACAGAGAGGAATAAAAACATTTGGAGAACATACGACAACGGAATATCCCATGAATCCCTGTTTTTGGTCGCTGCAACGAGTCCGATGACAGCAGGAAAAGGAAATTTTTAGATTCAGGGAATTTCCCGTTTTAAGGTACCTTTGCCCGGGTTACTCGCGCCAGAACCTGAAAAATTCGATATGGAAAAATTTTTCTATGGCATAGAGGATAGCAAAGAAAAAAACTGCATAGAGGAGAAAATTTATCAGAAAATTCATCCAGCCGGCAATCCCTGTTGCCGATACAATCATATTTGAGAGTGCATCGGCGATTACAATCGCACAGAGAATACCAAGAAAAAACGTCGCCCATTTTTTAACGGCTGCATAGTCCATACCTGTACTTGGGTTCCTGAACTATAAAAACCTCAAATAACAGGAGGGTACCAGTCAACCCCCCTGAAAAAATAACACGCCCGGCATCACGTCATAACGATAGTGCTCGCATTCGCATGATGTGATTTTTCCGTGCAGGTTTTTCTATAGGAATTTACCAAAACCATTATTGGATTTCCCGCCTTTATACGGGCTATGAATGATGATCTGCAGGAGGCTTTACTAAAAAGAGAAGATGAAGTGACTGACTGTACTGCAACACAAAAACCGCAGCCCATAGGCGTCGCATTTTCTATCGCCCTCGCGCTGGTCGGCCTCCTGGTTCTCCTGATCATCTTTTTGAATATACCGGGCATTAAGGCATCTGCCGGCGTCAGTATGACCCGGTCTGACTGGACATTGCAGTCGTATGCGGATACGACAGGCACGCTCGTCCCGTTGAAACACGGAACACAGGTAACGGCCATATTTGGTAGTGACGGCAGAGTAAGCGGTTCTGCCGGATGTAACCAATATAGTGCAACCTATACAGTCCGGGATTTTGCGGTATCCATCTCCCCGCCGGTATCGACAAAAATCTTCTGTGGTGATCCGGGCGTCGTGCAACAGGAGTCTGCTTATCTCAGTGATCTTGTAAGGGCAGAGGAACTACGTATCAGCGAATCGAACCTGAAATTTTATGATAGGTCCGGGAAACCTGTGCTTGTCTTTGTGAAAGGATAGGAAAAGCACAGGGCAGAATAAAAACCGAGGGAATTTTTCAATCCAAAAACGGAATTGACCTTAAAGTGAATCTCATGTAAATCAATACGGGACCGGATACTTAAAAGTAAGGTAAAGTCCATTCTGTCTTCTCATTTTCAGGTTATCAGGTCCTGGAGGAACGCTCACGAATGGAGTTCGCGCCTCTTACAATAAAAATCGGTTTTAGATGAAAAGAGATCGGTTGCTCTCTACTATCCTGAAGGATAAACTACCGCTGCCCCCGACGGGGCGCCCCCGCGGCGGATCAATGACTGAAAATTCTCGAAACACGTTCCTGCCCCGCCGTGCCCCGAAGAGGCCCTGAGGCGGGTGAGCCTCATAGATAGTATAATAACCGGGGGGAAAACCCATTTTTCTGTCGGAATTTACTCGATTACTTCGCAGATTCGTAGCAATGATAGTCGTTTGACTGAGGACTATACCACAAAAAATTACCTCTCGATGAGATGGATGTGCTCATCGGTTTTCTTTGCCAGTCCGGTACGGCCCTGCAGGCGGGCAACATCAGATATCGCCTCGAGCACGTGGACGGATTCTTCAAGAAACGAGAGAACATCCGCAGGAAACATCATGATTCCATACTCATCGAGCATGAATGCTGCGATCTGACGGTGATCAAGACCGTTTTCCCGCAGTTCGATCACTTTTTTTGCAAACTTTTTCTCCGGGCAGCCGCATAAGGGTGAATCCTTGCACTCACAGCGGAGAAAATCGTTAAAAAAAGCAAGGACCTGTTCCCTCACGGCAAAATCAAGCGCATCATAATCGAGGCGCGACGAGAGGGTCTCGAGCATGGTTCCCGAAAAGGCCAGTTCGGGAAGGCGAAAGCCTGCAAGCCGCTCTAATTTTTTTGCATGGCGGAACCGTGCCCTGTCCGCGATCACTCCTCGTCCCCGGTTCCTTCGTCAAAGTTTTTCAGCGAGGCCATTGCCTCACCCATCCGCTCGCATTCGATCAGCCATTCATCGAAAAGCGTCGTCTGTTCAACATCATCTTTTAAGTATTTCCCGCAGCAGGACACTCCGTCAATGACACTGGCCCCGATATTAGCTGCCGTTTCAAGCGCAATCTCCATATCTTTCTCAATAGCAGCCCTGCCCTTCTTGACGAGCGCTTTAATGTCTTTCTCAAAACCGCCTGCGAGATACAACCGGCAGGAGGCAAAGAGCACAAGTTTGGGAAGCTGGAGGATCTCAACGATCTCACCAAGCTCACCTTCCGGCGCTGCAGACATCACGATCGTTTCAACCTGCGATAGCTTATCAACCGCTTCTTCAAAGGCGTAGCGTTTATTCTGGTAGAGTTTGATGATTTTCAGCACGGACACGGTAATGTCCACCGAGAAATTATCAAGCACCCGGAAACCTTCGGGAAGCTCATCGCTCCTGGGATCTGCCTCAAAACTGCATTCGCTGAGGGTTTTTAACCAGTTGTCCCAGCGTTCCTGGTTGTAAAAAATATAAAACAACTTGAGCGGTTCCTCTTCAGTTTTTTTACCTGCCTTTTTTACCATTTCAGTACACTATTCGTTTGCGAAATTAAAGGGTTTCGTTGTCGATGTGCGCCATGGCAGATCTCCTGTGAGCCTGAGACGGCGATTCACACGGTCACGGGGCCGGACCATCACCACCAATCGTTATCACCCTTGACCTTCAATATTCCAGATAAACAAGGTGATGGTGTGGACAGACCGGAAAAACTCGTAATGGCCAGATACGGGGAGTTATTTTTAAAGAGTGAGCCGGTGAAACACCATTTTATCGGTATGCTCCTGCGCAATATCGGGAAAGCCCTTTCGGCCTCATCACTTGGCTATCATTTTGAAACCCCCCGCGGGCGCATCCTGATCCACGGCGATCATACGGAAGCGATCGCCGGCGTGGTTTCCCGGATCTTCGGTATCGTGGATGTCAGTATCTGTTCGCGGACAAACCCCCGGCTTGAAGATATCTGTGGAGAGGCAGTCTCCCTTGCATCAGCAAACCTTCGTGCAGGTATGAGTTTTGCTGTCCGTGCAAAACGGCAACAGAAGACAGGCCCTGACAGCCAGGAACTCGGCACCCTGATAGGTTCGGCAGTTTATGATCATATCCCTGGCCTGCAGGTAGACCTGGATACCCCGGATTATGAAATCTTTGTTGAAGTGCGGGACTTTGGCGGTCTTGTGTACGATTCCCGCATTGCAGCACCCGGGGGGTTGCCGTGGGGGACACAGGGCAGGGTGCTCGCATTACTCTCATCGGGTATTGACTCACCGGTCGCATCCTGGCTGATGATGAAACGCGGGTGCGAGGTCACCCACCTGCATCTCGATGCCGGGCGGTGGGCAGGAGAGGATGTCACCCGGGCAGCAATAGAAAATCATCGCAGGCTCTCCCGCTGGTGCCCCGGAAATCCCCTTTCTCTGGTAATCGCAGGCAGCGAATCTTTGTACGACCGCATGGATGAGCTACACATCGCGCCCAGGTACCGCTGTGTTATCTGCAAACGCTTCATGCAGCACGTGGCAGGCTGCCTGATGGAAAAAGAAGGAGCACTTGCAGTAATTAC
>JBGOZZ010000053.1:0-7086 GCA_041480465.1 Methanoregula sp.
TAAAAGAAAATTTTTAATTCGTGATGCTTCACACCGCAGGCGAGGCGCTTACCGATTTCACGGACCGTGAACCCGGAGGTTCTTGAAATCTACGCCGATCACCTTCTTGAGAATTTCTTCTCAAATCTTATGCAAGATGTCGTTAAGCGCACCCCAGTTAGAGCGACCAGTCTCTGAATGTCAGGAAACCGGATGGTCGTGCAGGTTGCGCAGCAGGGAATCCCGGCAGGAAAAATTTTTGGATCCTCCTGCGATTGGACCGGTTACCAGAAAAAATCCGGCCCGCGTACAATCCTCCATGAAAAAATTCCTGAAAGATTTTACATAAATTTCCGGCATGAAAAAAAGCAAAAAAATTTCCAGCCGGTTCACGCAAGCGTCTGTCCCGATCCTGGCAGGAGCCGTTTCCCCTCGCGATCGATCTCGACCAGTGAGTTCGACGTGACAAGGAAGAACCGCCACGTCCCGTGTTTCGATCGGAGCCAGAGTTCGGCAGTGATGGCCGCGTCCCGCGCAATGACCCGGAGCCGGGCGATCTCTTCTTTGAATTCATCAGCAAGCTGCTGGATGGTCGCGAGGATCTACGGCGCGAACATGACCCGGGCGAACGTGACCGGGATCTTCGATATGATCGCGATGTCGAAGATCCTCTCCGGTCCGCTCAGTGCCAGCTGGACGATGCCACGCGCCTTGGCGATCAGGATCGCTTCCGCGAGTGTACGGTGCGAGCGGGTCCGGGATTAAGAGACCAACGACTCGGTATGTGTATCGCATGACGGAACCAACGAATGCGATGGGAGAAGATCGACAAACCTGAATCTCGGGAAGATCCGAAAACACGGTATTTATTTTCACCCTGCACCGTCACACTATATGTGCCGGAACTACCGGTATATATTTGAGAAAGAATATTCTCAAGGCCGGGAACCATGACATGAAAACAGCAATTATACGGCGTCTTCACAAAAATTTTGAGGATTACGTTCATGTACAGGATGGCGTTGAGTTCTGGTTCGCCCGGGATTTGCAGAAACTTCTCGGGTATGACGAATGGAGAAATTTTTTAAAGGTTATTGAAAAAGCCAAAGAATCCTGTGAGACATCCGGTAATACTGTTCCGGACCATTTTGTTGACGCCAACAAAATGGTTTTACTTGGATCGGGTGCCGAACGGGAGATAGAAGATCTCCTCCTGACCCGTTATGCCTGTTACCTCATCGCCCAGAACGGTGATCCCCGAAAAGAAGAGATTGCGTTTGCCCAAAGTTATTTTGCGGTCCAGACCCGGAAGCAGGAGATCATTGAAGACCATATCCGGCTTGCTGAACGGCTGAAGGCAAGAAAACACCTGAAAGATTCAGAGAAAGAATTGTCCCGGAATATTTACGAACGCGGCGTGAACGAATCGGGTTTTGCCCGGATCCGGAGCAAAGGGGATATGGCTCTTTTCGGGGGCCATACAACCATCGCGATGAAAAACCGGTTGGAAATTCCGGAAAACCGGCCCCTTCACTACCCTCCTCTCTTCTGACTGATCGCAGAACACCATTGACCGTGCTAAGCATTAGCACACATACTTAAATACCAATACTTCTATACAAAATAACCATGCAGGAAGAGTGCCACAGCATTCATGAGGGTCTTTTCGCCCGTGAACGTCTTTATCTCTGAAAATCAGGCCTCCGTCCATTGCATAAACCCAAGCATTTCTGAAATGCCATCTGACAACGATACGTTCACGTATCGCTTTTCTGGCTTTTATTTCTGGTATCAGTAATTCCCTTTTTCACCTGACAGATGTGCTGCGATGGAAGGGGGGAGGTTGTTGTTGTTATGAGAGGAAAGGAAATTCGTCTGGAACGGATTATGAATCGCAATACGAAGAAGACCGTCATCGTGCCGATGGACCACGGGGTTTCGAACGGGCCGATCCCGGGCCTGATCGATATGGCGCAGACCGTAAACCTGGTCGCCGATGGCGGGGCGAACGCCGTGATCGGGCACATGGGGCTCGCGCTGCACGGGCACCGGCAGGGCGGTCGGGATATCGGGTTAATCCTGCACCTGTCCGCAAGTACATCTGTCGGCCCGGACCCGAACGACAAGGTACTCGTCAACTCAGTGACGAATGCGCTGAAGATGGGCGCTGATGCAGTATCGATGCACGTGAACATCGGTGCGGACTCCGAGGCACGGATGCTCATTGACCTCGGCGCGGTCGCCGTCGAATGCATGGAATGGGGCATGCCGCTCCTTGCCATGATGTACCCGAGAGGGAAGAAGATCAGGAGCGAGAATGACCTGGACCAGGTCAAGCTCGCTGCACGGGTGGCAGCAGAACTGGGCGCTGACATCGTCAAGACCGTCTATACTGGTGACCCGGAAGGTTTCCGCGAGGTGACAAGGGGATGCCCGGTGCCGGTTGTGGTAGCCGGAGGTTCAAAGACCGATGACCGCATAACCCTTGAACTGATTGAAGGAGCGATGGCGGGTGGTGCAGCCGGGATCTCGATCGGGAGAAATGCCTTCCAGCACCGGACACCGGACCGGTTTGTGAAAGCTGCGGCATGCATCGTACATCATGGCAAGAGCGCTGATGAGGCAATGGAACTGTTGAAGGTGTGAATCATGATTGGAAAGGAGATAAGGATCGAGCGGATTATGAACCGGAACACGGGGCGGTCGGTGATTGTGCCCATGGACCACGGTTTCTCAATGGGACAGATTGAAGGACTGCTGGACATGACCAAGGTCATCTCGGATGTAAGCGATGGAGGAGCAAACGCGATTGTGCTCCACAAGGGGCTCGTCAAGCGCGGGCACCGGAAGCACGGCCGCGACATCGGCCTGTTCATCCACCTCTCGGGGAGCACCTCTTTCAACCCGGACCCGAACGACAAGGTGCAGGTCTGCACCGTGGAAGAGGCAATAGCGCTCGGCGCCGATGCGGTCTCGATCCACATCAACCTCGGCTCGCCCAACGAGTCCAAGATGCTGGAGATCGGTGCCAATGTTGCACGGGACTGCAACCGCTGGGGCATACCGCTCCTTATCATGAGCTACCCGCGGGGCAAGGGGATCGACTCCTTCTCGGCACAGTCGGTCGGGCATGCGGTCCGGGTGGCAGAAGAACTGGGCGCGGACATGATCAAGACCAACTACCCGGGCAACCCCGAGGCATTCGGGAAGATCGTCAAGGCCTGCTCGGTACCTGTCTTCATTGCCGGCGGCGAGAAGACCGGCGACCTCGAGTCCCTCAGGATCATCAGGGATTCAGTTGAGGTTGGCGGGGCTGGTGTCTGTGTCGGGAGAAACGCGTTCCAGCGCGAAGATACCCGGGCATTTGTAAGGGCACTCTGTAAAGTGGTGCATGAAAAGATTGATCCGGCTCAGGCGCTGGGGCAGGTGAAATGAAACAGTTCTGGGTGGATATCCGCCCGTGGAACAAGGATATCGCTACGATTGCAATCGAGAGCGGTGCAGATGCCCTGGTTGTTGAACGGGCAGAGGACGTCCGCAGACTGGGAAGAATCACCACTATTGCTCCGGATGGAGATATGAAGATCGGGACTGATGTCATTGAATGCACTATAACAGACAAGGAGAGTGAAAATGCCGCAGCCCTCATCGGAAAGAAAAAGTATGTTATCGTGACAACCAGTGACTGGACCGTCATCCCGCTTGAGAACCTTGTCGCGCAGTCCGACCGGATCATCGCGAAGGTCAGGAACCTGAAGGAAGCGGAGCTGGCACTCACCGTCCTGGAACGGGGGGTGGCCGGGATCCTGCTCGCGACAAAAGACCCGGCTGTTGTGCGGGAGGTTGCACAGCTGGTCAAGGCTTCGACCGGGCAGGTCAGCCTCATCCCGTTCACGGTCACGAAGATAACACCGGTGGGCATGGGCGACCGGGTCTGTGTCGATACCTGTTCGATGCTCTCGGATGGCGAAGGCATGCTGATGGGTAATACATCGTCTGCAATGCTGCTCGTCCATGCAGAGACACTTGAAAACCCGTATGTTGCTCCCCGTCCGTTCCGGGTGAATGCAGGAGCCGTTCATGCGTATATACTCCTGCCAGACGGAAAGACTGCATATCTCTCCGATCTCGCAATCGGCGGACAGGTGCTTGTAACCGACGCACGGGGAACAGCACACCCCGCCATTATAGGACGGACCAAGATCGAACGCCGTCCGCTGCTGCTCGTTGAAGCGGAGGCAGGGGCGGGAAAGGTCAGCCTGATACTCCAGAATGCGGAGACTATCAGGCTGGTCAAACAAGGAGGCGGGGCACTATCTGTCGTAAATCTTGCGGTTGGAGATACAGTCATGGGATGCACGCTTGAGGGCGGCAGGCATTTTGGCATGGCCGTGAAAGAAACTATCCGGGAAAAGTGAATTTATGAAGGCAGGCATTATCGGGGGAACCGGAAAGATGGGCAGGCTTTTTGCCCCGGTCTTTGAGCGGGCGGGCTATGATGTGCTGGTTTCCGGGCGGTCGACCCCCCTGACAAATATTCAGCTTGCTGAACGGTGCGATCTTGTCATCGTATCCGTGCCTATCCGGGAGACTGTGCGGATTATTGAGGAAATCTCACCGGTGCTTACCCGGGACCAGCTCCTCTGCGATTTCACCTCCCTCAAGGCAGCTCCGGTAGCCGCCATGCTGAATTCAGCAGCTCAGGTGATCGGGCTGCATCCGCTTTTTGGGCCGACCGTACAGTCACTCCGCCACCAGACCATCATTGTCTGTCCGGCACGGGCAAAAGAAGAAGTGGTCAGTTCGCTCCTTGCTATCTTCTGCAACGAAGGGGCCAAGTGTACCATTGCCACTCCTGACCAGCACGACCGGATGATGGCAGTTGTGCAGGGTCTTACCCATTTTGTTACCCTTTGTATGGCCGATTCAATCCGGCGGCTGGATATCGATATAAACACCACACGGGCTTTTACCAGCCCGGTTTACCAGATCGAACTCTCGCTCGTCGGGAGACTGCTCTCCCAGGACCCTTCACTCTATGCTGATATCCTCCAGCAGAATCCGTTTGTGCCCGAAGTACTCTCAGTATGCACATCTTCAGCCGGAAATCTCTGTGATATTGTCACATCAAAGGATCCTGCACTCTTCAGTGACTTTTTTTTGGCAAACAGCCGACATCTTGGAGCCTGGTGCGATGAAGGCATGAAAACAACTGATGTCCTTATCGAATGCATGGTGAACCGATGACGACGTTCACGCTCGGACCTGAAGGCACCTTCTCTCACGAACTTGCCCTGAAGATGGGTTGCACATCCATCAGGTGCGTTTCCACGATCCACGGCATCTTTTCAGAAGTTGCACAGGGCGAGGGGATCGGAATAGTGCCCATTGAAAACTCCGAGGCAGGAGGTGTCGGTGAGACCCTGGACGGGTTATTGAGATTTCCCCTCTTCATCACAGCAGAGATGTTTATGCCCATTCATCATCACCTGGCATCGCTTGTCCCGCTTTCCCGTATACGGGTTATCTACGCCCACCCCCAGACACATGAGCAATGCAGTGAGCTGCTCGGTGAATGGGGGATTCCGGTGATCCACACCAGCAGCAATGCGTCCAGTGCGCTGGAGGCCAAAAAAACCCCTAACGCAGGAGCAATACTGTCGGTCTCTGCAGCCGCTCTCTATAAAATGCCTGTCATAGTGCCGGATATAGAAAATAATGCTTCCAATACCACTCGTTTTATACGCATCTCCCGCAGGCATGCAACCGATAAATATTCAGAAAAATGCAGCATTGTTATCGACCCGGATACGGATCGGGCCGGGCTCCTGCATGATCTGCTCGGAGTCTTTGCAAAGCGCAGGATTAACCTCACCAGAATCGAATCCAGACCATCAAAAAGAGGCATGGGGAACTATGTCTTCTTTCTTGACTATGCATGGTCACCGGACACAAAAGAAGCAGTAGATGAGCTCAAATCCATCACCGCGGTAAAAGAGCTCGGGTGCTACCGTACCATCGAGGTCCCGCCATGATAGTCACTCCATCCCGCACAGGAAGGGTTGACCGGGTGTTTATTGCACCCCCGTCAAAGAGTTACACCCACAGGGCTCTCATTGCCGGTTCGCTGGGCAGCGGCATCACGACAATTCTCCACCCGCTGTTTGCAGAAGATACCCGGCTCACGATAAACGCTCTCCGGATGCTTGGAGTACCAATCAGTATTACTCCGGAACAGATAATTATCACCGGGTGCAACGGCAGATTTCTCAATAGTGAAAAAACCCTTCTCGACCTTGACAACTCAGGAACAAGCCTTCGGCTTCTCACATCGCTCGCGCTCCTCTGCAGGTATCCGGTAATCCTTACCGGCAGTCAGCGGATGCAGGAACGTCCCATCGCCCCCCTTGCGCAGGCCCTCCTCTCTCTTGGGGGGTCAGTTGTGTTCTTAAAAAACGAGGGATATCCCCCGCTGAAGGTAAGCGGTCATCTCCAGGGTGGCAGGGTTATTGTGGACGGCACGATCAGCAGCCAGTTCATCTCCTCGATCCTTCTTGCCGCACCCTATGCGGAGACAGAAGTTGAGCTTGTCATCCCGTCACCTCCCTCTTCACAGTCCTATCTCGATATTACGCTTGATGTCATGAGGGCGTTCGGTGCGCATGTGATCCGTGACGGATATACATGGTTTTCTGTAGACACGGGTAAACCCTATGCCGGAAAGACGTATGCTATCGAAGGGGATTATTCATCTGCCTCATATTTTCTTGCTATTGCCGCAATCTGCGGCGGCAGGGTGACGGTGAAAAATCTGAGACCTGATTCGGTTCAGGGTGATCGCAAATTTCCCGACGCACTCGGTTCCATGGGATGCAGAGTGAAGTATGCAGGAGATGCGGTGACGGTAGAGAGGACAGGAGATCTCCATGGGATCACGATTGATATGTCTTCATCGCCTGATTCCGTCCAGACGCTCTGCATGGTTGCCGCTGTGGCAACAACGCCCACAACGATTACCGGGATCGGTCATTTAAAGTTCAAGGAGAGTGATCGTATCACCAGTACTGCTGAACGATTACGGGCACTGGGGGGAGACGTAGTAGTTGA
>JBGOZZ010000054.1:0-7068 GCA_041480465.1 Methanoregula sp.
AAATGGGGTGACAACCGGTACCCCACCCTTCCCGGTCCCCATTCTCCTGAAACAGCCCGGGCAACCTCGAGCGGGAACCGCATGCGGTTTTTCAGGCTGCCCCCGTAGTTGTCAGTACGCCTGTTGGATCCATCCCGCAGGAACTGGTCCAGCAGGTAACCGTTCGCCCCGTGGATCTCCACGCCATCAAAGCCCGCATTCCTTGCATTCTTTGCTCCCTGCCTGAACTGGTGTACTATGTCCGGGATCTCACCGGATAAGAGAGCGCGGGGAACCATGATTTTCTTCTTTCCCGTCGGGGTATGAATTTCTTCCAGGACAGGGATTGCCGATGGTGCTACCGGCATCTCGCCACCGAGATAATCGGGGTGAGACATCCGCCCGACATGCCAGAGCTGGAGGAATATGTTCCCGCCGCCCTGGTGTACTGCAGCGGTTACCTCTTTCCAGCCTGCAACCTGCTCCGGGGAATAAATCCCCGGCGTGCGGTTGAAACCGACGCCCATTGTGCTCACCTGGGACCCTTCCGTGATCATCAGACCCGCGGATACTCTCTGGGAATAATAGGTTACTGTCAGCGGGCCCGGGACATCACCTTCAATCGCACGGCACCGGGTCATCGGGGCCATTACCATCCGGTTCCGAAAGGTTAGATCTCCCATCTTGTATGGCGATAACAGACTCATCATGTTCACTACCTCATCCCGGGACAAGTTTCCAGATCTCACCGCTCAATGCCTTCGGGTCAGGCCCCGCATTCCTGCTGGTCAGGACATAGATTTCGTGGTCTGCGTCCTCACCGAATCCTCTCACAAAGGCATTCACTCTCCCGTTTGGGCTGGTTGTAATGCTGAACTCCTGCGTGGTCCACATCCGGTTATCCTGCGGTGTGATCGCATTCAGCGCAGACGGGTACCTGCTGACAGTATACCCGGCAGGCGGGGTCGAGACCAGGATTGAACCATCACCGCTGCCGCCGAACGCTTTCGACCAGTCGCCGAAGATATATGTCCCGTTGAGAGCGGGCAGTCCGCTGCCGCGGTAGATGAAGCCGCCAATGATGGTATTCCCCACATCGTGCCCGAGTTCAATAATGGGGCCGGTTAAAGGTTCCCCGCGGGATCCGACGAAAGGACAGGCACGGGTCAGTGGCACAGCATCATTCGCAGGATCGAAACAATGGGTTCCCTCCCGTATGTTCCACCCGTAATTGCCTCCTTTTGTGACAATGAAGACCGATTCGAAGAGACCCTGGCCGGCGACCGCAGCCGTCAGGTGGTGGTTTGTGCCGGCATCAAAAGACATGTAGGCCGGGTTCCGGAACCCTGATGCATAAATTTCCGGAAGGATGCCGGCAGTGCCCACGAACGGGTTATCCGGCGGGATCGAGTACAGGGTTCCCCCGCTACCCGGCGTATCAATATCAATCCGCAGTATCTTACCAAGCATCGTAGTCATATCCTGGGCATTACCGGTCCCCCGCGTATGACCGGTGGCGGTATCATCAGCACCGCCACCGTCCCCGAGCGCGAGATAGAGATACCCGTCATCCGCCCCGAAGAGCATCGGCCCGCCATTATGGTTCGATTGTGGTTTATCGACCGTGAGCAGGATCTTTTCCGAGCTCATGTCCACGGTGTTACTATTACCCGGGGTGATCCTGAACTCCGAGAGGCGGTTGGTGCAGCTCCAGCCGGAGGGTGCCCCCGCTCTCAGCGGGGCAGAGTAATAAACGAACACGCGGCTGTTGTTCCGGAAATCCGGGTGGAAAGCAATCGAAAGAAATCCCCGTTCATCATACGCCGTGCTGAGCGCGACCATGCGATCCCGCAGATCGAGGAAGGGTTCGTCAAGGAGTTTTCCCCCGGCAGTTATGATTCGCACGAGCCCGATCTGGTCGACGACAAACATCCGCCCGCTCCCGTCATCGGGGACTGCAATCATCATGGGCGAGGAGAGGTCTCCGCTGATCTTTTCAAGACCGATACGTGGCTGGCCCGGGGCAAAAGAGGTGTAGGATGTACCATCACGGAACACCGCCGCCTGGGGGGAGTTCTGGTTGGTCAGGTCTGCCTGGCCGCCTGCGGTCGTTCCGGACGTGACAGCCGCTCCCACCGGGGACGTTACTGCAGGAAGGCCGTTGTCCGTGGTCCCGGTACATCCGGCGATCACCACCGCCAAGATGACTAGGGCGGAAAAAATTATACTCCATGACAGGTATCTCATGGAGAGCACATACGTACAGCATTGAGATAATTATTTGCCTCTTTCCTGCAGAGCCCCGTTCCGGAACCTGTGAACATGACACGAGATTACTGCCTCTCTGGATCCATCAGGGAGTATTCCGTCATGACATGACTGTTCTTTCAAGAGTTCACGCATCCGATATCCGACGGGCTGTTTTCATGATGCGGGAATAGCCAGGGTACCGTTTCCCCTCCTCACCGGATTGATTCACTGTATGAATGCTGACGAGCCAGAGGCCTGCTTCATATCAGCTGACGGGGTTGTAAGAACATAAGGGACTATCATGTACCAGGAACCTGACTTCCCGCGGGTATTCCTCCGCCCTTCTTCTCACGTAATCACCCGTTCCTTTGTCTACCCTGTTTTTACTCTCGTTGACACTATTCTACCGGCACTTTTCCTGCACCATTTTTCATGCGTAAAGATATTTTATTACAATACGGGATCACACTGGGTAACTATGAAAGCATCCAAAAATCAAGGACACATCATACACGGTATTATCGGGCTCGGGATCATGCTGGCGCTGCTCGTGCTGGTCTGCGGGTGCACACAGCAGTCATCAACGCCAACTCCTGCCCAGACAGCGGTTACCACGCCGGCATCATCGGTCATGACTACACCAACGATGGCAGAGGGAAAGAAAATGTTCACGTTCACGGAAGCGGATAATGGCAGGAGCGGGGATATAACCCGGAATACGCGGTTCGCCATCGTGCTTGCAGAAAATCCCACCACAGGGTTCATGTGGAATGAAACCCTTTCATCAGGCCTTGAACTCCAGTCATCGGACTACCGCCAGGACGATGCACCCGCCGGTATGGTGGGAGTTGGAGGAACCCGCACCTGGGTCATCGTTGCAAAGGATCTCGGCGACCAGAAATTCTCTGCAATCTACCGCCGTTCATGGGAGAATGTTACCGGTAATGAAACAACCTATAGCGTGAACATAAAAGTGGTCGGGGCCTGAACAGCGGGTAAAAAATTCCCTCTCTTACACGTTTTCCCTGCACCCTGTCATCCTGCTCCCGGGCAGCGTCATGACGCACGGGGCGAAATCCACGGTTAAAAACGGCGCCCCCTCCATCCATCTCAGGAAAGCTCACCCGGAAAAAAGGTAAACCCGGTTCCCTCTCAGTTTTTTTACACGGGATCGCGGAGCAGGGGGCAGGTCATACAATGCCCGCCACCACGCCCGCGGCTCAGCTCGGACCCCTCAAATTCCAGCACGTCGATACCGGCCTTACGGAAATTCCGGTTGGTAGACGTGTTCCGGTCTGTCGCGAGAACGAGACCGGGCCTGAGTGCAAGGATATTATTCCCGTCATCCCACTGCTCGCGGGCAGCTTCATAGGTATCGCCACCGGTGGGAATGACTTCCAGGTGGTCGACATCGAGGGCATCGGCAACTGCGCCGAGAAAATTCTCCTCCTTTGTTACCGTGAACATTGCCCGCCCGTCAGCGGGGCGGATGCTGTATGCCTGCATCCCGTCCACGACATCCGGATACACGGTGACCTTGTCGAAATCAAGCATGGTAAAGACCGTGTCCAGATGCATATGTGCCCGGTCCGGGCTCATCCGGGCAACAATGATCCGGTCAGCCGCGTGCCCGGTAAAAAGGGAATGAGCCAGCAGCTCGATCATCTGGCTCTGCGTCCGCTCACCCATACCAATAAGGACCGTCCTGTTCCCGATGGGCATGACATCGCCGCCTTCCAGCGAGGAACGGGCATAATCCATGCTACCATCCTGTTTTTCTTCCCCCTGCGGCGGGAACCAGAACCTGAAATCTGCATCATGGAACATCGGGTGATGGTGATAGACGGTTGCGGCATTCAGCGCCTCCCGTCGCCGGACTGGCCAGTACATCGGGTTGATAGAGACACCGTTATAGATCCAGCTCGAGGAATCGCGGGTAAAGAGCGTGTTGGGGAGCGGTGGGAGGATAAAGGCATCCGGCCCGGTAACAGCAGCAGTGAGCGAGGAGCGGGCCAGGCCTTTCATATATATGCATTCGAGTTCGCTGACCGTGAGCCCCCCGATCAGGTGCCGGGCGAGATCGGCAGCTTCCATCTCCATCAGGCAGGTCCGCACTGCGTCAGAAGCAGAGATCCCCACGGACATTCCGCCCGACACTCCTTCGATCACCTGCCGGCGGATCTCGTCTCCTGCGGACAGTGCCCCGGCCAGGAGTTCCTGCAGGTAACAGACCTTCACACCCTCTTCGCGGATCAGGTGCACGAACGCGTTATGCTCCTTTAGTGCCCGGTCAACCCAGAGGACATCATCAAAAAGGAAGCCGGTATGGTTGGACGGCGTAAGCCGCCGGAGACTGAGGTCAGGCTGGTGCACCATGACCGTCCGCAGTTTCCCCACTTCTGAATATACGCCAAATTCTGTCATGTTCCCCAACACCTTAACCCGGACGTACTGTTGTCCCTGCATCACCGTTGACGATTGCCTGGATATCAGCAAGCGCCCCTATAGACGCCCTCTTACCGGTCTTCTCCACGAATGCACAGGCAGCTTCCACCTTCGGGCCCATGGAACCTGCCGGAAACGTGTGGCGTTTCAGCTGCCCGGGTGTTATCTCCCGGATAAGGCGGGCAGACGGTTTTCCCCAGTCGAGATACACGCCGTTCACATCCGTTGCCATGACGAAGAGATCAGCGTCGATCTCCTGGGCGAGAAGGCCGCTGGCAAAATCCTTGTCGATGACCGCCTCCACGCCAGTCAGCCTGCGTCCGTTCTCCGGCTGATACATGACGGGGATACCGCCCCCGCCAGTACAGATGACGATTGCTCCCTGCTCAAGCAGCCAGCAGATCGGGCGGATCTCAAAGATCCGCTGGGGCCGTGGTGAGGGAACAACCCGCCTCCAGAGATCGCCGTCCTGGTGAAAGGACCAGCCTTTCTCCGCTTCAATCCGATCTGCGTCGGTTTTTGTATACTGGGGGCCGACAAACTTGGAGGGATGGGTAAAGGCCGGGTCGGCGGGGTCAACCTCAACCATGGTAAGAATCGTAGCAAACGGGACGGCCGGGGGGAGCAGGTTCCGGAGTTCCTGCTCGATCATGTACCCGATCATACCCTCTGTCTGGGCATCAAGGACATCAAGAGGATAGGGTTCGACGCTCGTATATGCCGCAGCCTGCAACGCGAGCAGCCCGACCTGTGGACCATTCCCGTGCGAGAGCACTAATTCATGCTTTTGTGCAAGCGGTGCCAGTGCATGGGCTGCTGCGCGGATATTGATACGCTGGCGGTCTGCAGTCATCGGCTCGCCCCGTTTGAGGAGAGCATTTCCCCCAAGAGCGATTACGATTCTCATCTATTCTCCCTCAGGTTCCGGAAGTATTTAATCGGATCTTCCGGAGAACCTCATCGATAAACACCCCTTTTTGCCGCTGGTCCTGACTCAGCTTTTGTTACCGTAGTGCATGGTTCCAGAACCGGGGACCCCGGTATTACCTATTTTAATGAAAATGATTACAGGAGGACCTGTCTCTGCCAGTTCATTGAAGAATAATTAAAAAATAAAAAAGGCGCATTTCCCCTCATCAGGAAATCAGGAAACCCCATTCCCCCGTGGTCTCCATCTTTCCGGTTTCAGACCGAAAACACTATTTTCACGGACACTCTTCAGCATATCGTGACTCTCAACTTCCATGCACGGTCAGATGCAGGTCTGCGAGATATCAATGAGGACAGTTATTGTGCAGAACGAATCGGCGATTACTACGTCTTTGCCGTGGCTGATGGTCTTGGCGGGCACGCGGCAGGGGATGTGGCGAGCGCGATAGCCATCGAATGTCTGAGGAACGCGTTTAAGCTCAATGGCGGCGATCCGAAACATGCATTGCAGGAAGCCGTGTCCGAAGCGGATAAACAAATCCTCGTGCACGGGGAAAAATTCCCGGATTCACGCGGGATGGCAACGACCTTCATCGCGGCAGTTGTGGACGATGAACTCAACTGCACGGTCATAAATGTAGGCGATTCCCGCGCTCATTTCATCACTGCTGACGATGTAACAACAACAAAAGACCATTCATTCGTGAACGAACTTGTAGAAAAAGGTGAAATAAAACCTGAGGAAGCATGGAAACATCCGCTGGCGAACGTATTGTGTCAGGCAATCGGAGACCCGGAGGTCGCTATAAAGCCCGATTTTTATGAGGCAAACCTCCGGAATGCCTTCCTCCTCTTGTCGTCAGATGGTCTCCATGATTTTGTCGGGAAGGAAACGATCCGGGGAGTCGTGGTATTGAACCGTGACGAGCTGCAAAAGTCGTGCGAAGACCTGGTAAAAATGGCACTTGAAGCCGATTCAGACGATAATATCACCGTGGTACTTGTTCACCCTGAAATATAGAAATTCGATCCGCTGCAACGGCAGTTCGGGATTAAGACGGTAGTTTACGGAGTGCGAAACTGCCCCTTTTCACCCAAGAAGTACTGGATACCCAGCTCCTGCAGCAGCAGCGCCTGGGTAACGATCATCCGTTCCAGCTCACCGAGATCGACACTCTCGTTTGCTCCATGGATCCGTGAACGTTCGTTGTCCTCGCACCCCCAGAGGATAAACTCTGCTCCCGGAACGACACGTTTCAGGACGTCAAGGAGAGGGATCGAACCGCCGCCCCCGCTCTCCTGGACCGGGTGGCGATAGACTGCCTCCATAACTTTCATGGCCGCTTCATAGCCCTGCCCGCCGCTGGGGCAGATGAAACCGGGTGATGCATGGAACTCGCTGAACTCCACCTTCACATTCCAGGGGGCATGAGCCTTGAGGTGGTCTGCAAGGAGCCGGAGCTC
>JBGOZZ010000055.1:0-7055 GCA_041480465.1 Methanoregula sp.
AACCATGCTTCTTTAATACCGGGCTTTTCCATACACTTCTGAATGCGAACCAACAGGCATCATTATTTTCTGGATCTGGCAATACGGTGTGCCCATCAGGGCACCTGCCTGCGGCGCAACTTCGGCGCGATTATTGTCGATGAATACCATACGATAGTCTCCACCGGATATACGGGTGCACCGCGAAAACAGATGGATTGCACAGAACTCAACACGTGCTGGAGAAGAGATCATGATATCCCGTCAGGGTCCAACTACGAGCGGTGCCGGAGCGTTCATGCGGAGATGAATGCACTTCTCCAGGCAGGTAAGAATGCACGGGGATGTACTCTCTATCTTGCGGGATTTGATGTCGGGACTGATGAGCTGACACAGATCTGGCCATGTTTTCTCTGTTCGAAAATGATCGTGAACAGTGGTATTGCCAATGTCATCATGCGGACCGACCGGGATGTATACAAGGAGATGGACCCGATGGTTCTTTACCAGATGCGGAGCCGGGAATCTCTCGGGGATGATGAGAAGTAACGCAGATGTATCTGTGAAAGGAAATAATGTTAAAACAGTAAAAGAAATAAAAAAATTTAAAATTTATAAAATTAGAACCGGGGTTTCCGGTGTTTCGGCAGGCAATCCCTGCAATATACCGGCCTGCCTTCTGTCGGCTTGAACGGCACTTCGCATTCTTTGCCGCAGTCTGAACAGGTTACTTTCGTCATTTCTCGTGGACCGGAGTCCCTTGGGCCGCCAAAGTTTCTGGAGCCGCCAAAATTGTTTGATCCAAACATAGTATTACTCATACAGTATAAAACTGTGCAATCATATACGCCGCTCGAGCATAAGAACTTCTCTATAGGAGCAGGTATAGGTTGCTGCGGGAATCCGGAAAAAATGCTGATATAATGACCAGATTACAGGTATCCTGAGGTCCTTGTTCAGCAGTGGTTTTAACGATCCCGCGAATTATATCTCCGCAGGCAGGTCCGGGTGGCACACCTTCCATATCCTTCAGTACGCATCCGGGCAGGTCATCTGAATCTCATGATAAACAGCGAGCAGGGAGAGACTGATCAGGTTCAGGGTTGTAGCAGCATACCAGAGGTATGATTCAAAGACCGTGAGTTTTGTGATCCATCCCGACCAGAGCATGGTACAGATGATCGCAAACGTCAGGAGCGTATCAATCGCGAGAAAGACCCTCGGTTTATGGAAAATACGTCCGGCCTGGGCGATTATGCAGAATTCGAAGGGGGCCGGCTGGTGGAGAAGGTCAAGTGTTGATCGCCCGATATTCATCATGAGATCGGTTAATGCCCAGATGATAACTATCCCCCCGGAGATCGTGAGAAAGAGATCATCCGGTCTCCCGGCCCGGATCGCAGTCGTCCCGAACAGCAGTTTAAACATGCAAAATGGGATGCCAATAGTGAAACTTAAAAAAAATGGTCGCTGGAAAAATCTCCCTGGGGTATCGCCATCTTTTTTGGGGGAGCATGTATCGTTACCATCGTTTTTCAATGACATGATATCAGCGGTGTTTTAGATGTCTGAATTAAGTATAGTGCATCTGATATTAGAACTGGAGATCTTTTAAACTGACACAAAAAAATCTTTATCGAAAAAGTCAATTACCCCAACGCACAAAATTATCAAGAAAAATCGTAATGAAAAGGTGAACTTGTATGGGAATTTTTGACAAACTAACGGGAAAATCAGCGACGCTGACTCCAAAGTCAGCGCTTGTACTCTCTGCCATAACCGTGATCGCGGCAGATGGAGTGATTGATGAAGCAGAAATCAATGACCTTGCCAAGATCGTCCGCGGTGACCGGAAATCCATAGACACTGCGATGCAGGTCATAAAGGCAAACCCGTTTCCCGGTGTAATCGATCTGGTAGCTAACATCCTTGATGAAAAGCAGAAGATTGCCACTCTTGCCATACTGTGTGATCTTGCTATGTCAGATGGTGTGCTTGCTGGCGAAGAAAAGAAGATACTTCAGATGTACATGGACAAGTTTGGCATCTCTGAAGCAAAACTCACTCCCATTATCGAAGCCATCGCTATTAAGAATGACTTCTCGATTTTTACATAATCTTTTTTTCAAGGAACGTCTGTTGAGAGATATCTCGGGAACTGCCATTCTTCCGGTGCGGATTCGGGCTTGGTGCAGAAGTCACAAAATGTGCTTAATAATCCGTTCCGGGCGGTTCAGGTTGAGTTTTTATTGAATGCAATTACCGGAAAAATTTCGTTTTTCCTGTCAGAACAAATCCTGCAATAATCGCGAGTATGCCAACTTCAACTCCTTGTGGGGATGGTTGCGAGGGTGTGCCGACTGGCACTGGTACCGTTGTCAGCACGAGTGTCGTGGGTAGGGGATTTGTTGTCGGGATTGTTGCCGTATAGGTTGATGGTGGAATTGTAGGTACGCGAGGGGAAGACGTTGTAGCGGGAGTTACTGGTATTCGCATTGGGAGTCCCCGTTCGATGAAAACAATTGCGGAAGACTGGGGATTCTCGGCCTTGATGGAGAATGTACGGGTTGCAGTGTTGAATGATGTCTGGAAAGCGATCACTGCACGTCCATCCCGATCAGTAGTAACAAGGGCATAATAATTTGTGTTCGACATATCAGGTGTTGAGGGCGCAACATCATCGATTATTGTGCGACCGTTCCCGTTATTGAACGCATACATTCCGATGGTATAGGGCCCCTCGGGTGGATCTTTCTGAACGCCACTCTGACCCCCCGCAATAACCGGTGGCTGGTCTCCGGGATTTCCGGTGAGGGTGGATGTCCGGGTCAGCCATAGGTAGTAAGCAGTATTTGGTGCTCCGGTTATGGTTATGGTAAATTGGGATCCCCGCGTTAAAGCGTCGCTGGATGAGCTGTCAGTTGCGCAGGCAGGAATGACCATGGCGATACAACAGGTGATTAAAAAAATTGTGATACATGTGGAATATTTCTGAACCATCGTTACCCCTCATACCATGATACAATTGTAGTATTGAGTTGACATTTTACGTTCATGGATAAAAAGATGGTCATCATAGAAAGCGAGCGATCTGATGATTCCGAATCTGGTGTTATTCCCGACCAGATGTTAAAAATTATGGTTAAAATTAAGGCTTTTTGTTAACTGAAGTTCCGGAACAGTGATCAAGGAGGTAATTGACCTGTCTATTCTGGCCGGGAGAATTATCTTACCTTTGATCCACCATATCCAAAGTCGATGAATCCGTTGTAGGGATCAGTCTTCAGCAGGCGGACACGAATCTTCTGGCCTACTCTGAGGCCCTGTTCACCCTGAACGATCCGCCCTTCGGCCGGTGGGGTGATAAGTCTTACATACGTACCTTTTTCTGAAGCCCCGGTCACCAATGCATCAAAGAATTCGCCGATCATATCCTGGAGCAGTACTGCAGCTGCGGCTTTTCGCATGAAACGTTCGACTTTCTTGGATCTTTTCTCCCGGCCGGAGAGCCAGGTGGAATGTTCGATAAGTTCTTCCAGTGTATAAGGGCTGGGTACGTTGTCGATCACCGATTTTAAGAGCCGCTGTATGATAAGATCGACATAGCGCCGGTTTGGAGCTGTGCCGTGCGTGTAGTCAGTGACAGCAAGCCCGAAGTGGCCATAGGGTGGTTCACCTGGTTCAAGTGTCATGTATTCTCCCGGTCCTATGAGTTTCACGATTGTGAGGGACAGGTCCGGGAAGCGTTCGGGGTCGACTTCCTTTTGCTGGTTGAGGAAAACGGAGAGTGCCTTTGAATCAGGTTCCGGCGGCAGTTTTTCGCCATAGGTCGCTGCGACAACGACGATCTCATCCCAGTATCTTGGTGTACGCACCACTCTCTGTATCATAGGTATGCCGGCTTTGCCGAGGTAATTCACCGTGGTGCCATTGGCGGCAACCATGAACTCCTCAATCACACTTCGCGCCATATTCTTTTTCTGGACGACAAGATCCTTGACCGAGTCCCCCTCCACGATTGCATTGGCTTCGATGGTCTCAAGATCGAGCGCTCCCTGCTCAATCCGTTTTTTTTTCAGCCGCCGGGTTGCCTCGCATTGAAGGCGTATCTGTTCTTCGAGGCCGGGAACTTCCCCGACAGTTTTTGGGATGGACCCCCCGCCTTCCAGCCAGTCACCGACTTCTTCGTAGATCAGTTTTGCCTTGTTGGATACTATCGCCCGGTAAATTTCACCAGGGCGGATGTTTCCGTTAAAAAGAACCGTGTATTCGATGACGATAGCCAACTTGTCCTGTCCCGGCAGAAGGGAAGAGATCCCTTTTGAGAGTTTGTCAGGGAGCATGGGAAAGGTCTCGATGCCGGTATAGACCGAAGTTCCATTATAGGCAGCGTGCTTATCAGTCCGGGATTGTTTCTGGACATAGAGATCTACGTCAGCGATTGCCACTTTAACCTGTATTTCTCCGTCTTGACCGCGTTCGCAGAATTCCATCTGGTCCAGATCCATGGAGTCGTAATTATCAATGGATGACCAGAGGAGCATTCTCAGGTCTTTACTGTTGGTTCCGCTGGCAGGGAACGTCCAGGTATGCATGGCTTTGACTTCTTCAATCACGGAATCAGGAAAACGGGGTTCAAAACCATATTTTTTCATCGCACTCGCTGCGATACCCTTTAAGTCAATTGTGCGGTAGTTTTTCATTTTCTGAGGATAGGAATACTTTTTGGGTATAAATATCCTCGGGTTTTACTTCTGTAATCCTGGGTTTTAAGTTTTGAAACTGACAGGTGGTGTCTCCATGTATCAGATATAAGTTTCGTCGTCGGCACTTCAGAATGCAGTACAAAATCCATGGGCTGTGGAATTAAAGAATTCCAGGTTTTGAATAAACCTGCCGGCAGTTTATTCGACCACCTCTCTCTCCTCTTTTAATAAGCTGATTCCACCTGTAGTTATGTTCTAGTGTACCTTCTGCAGACTCTTCATGTCTTACATGTACTGAAGAACTGCGAGGACGAATGCGAAAAATTCTGGATTATTGAGGTTTTCGTTTCTGATGTTTTATGAAACAGGGCACGATTATGAAAGGAATGTGCCTCAGGAGACATTCTTTTTGGATTTTATGATGATATTTTGTTTATCTGGTTAATCCGGCAAATTCGTAATTCTTTTATACCCCTTTACTTCCACTGGAGCGAGGCTATTAAAAGCAGCAATCGGCCTGAACCTTCAGTATATCGTTTTGTTATACCAGTTGGTTTTATTGTGTTTTCCGAAAGGTACATGAGTTATCGAATTCCCCCCCTTCAGAAAATGTACTATCCTTCCGGAAAGAAAATTATCCTGGCACAAACCCATTAAAGAGATTAAAACTCCGGCAAATGTGCCGGTTATGGTTAGAGCGCTCACGGCACCGGCATTGTGGGCAATTGCTGTATACCTCGTTACCCGCTCACTAATGCCGGAACACAACGCGCCCCTCCCCAGGCAGGAGATCGAGTTCTTTAAAAAAGAGCACCCGGCTGAATACAGGTGCCTGCCCTGTCCTGAGAAATCTGCAGTGATCTGTGTCAAATCACTTCTTTTTTTCAAGCAGCACCGTTTTTACTTCTTCTGCGTGACCTTTCGGGCTGACCTTACGCCAGACCGCAACAATCGTCCCTTCGGGATCGATAAGGAATGTATCCCGCTGGGTACCGAGAAATTCCCTGCCAAACATCGTCTTTGGTTTCCATGAATCATACAATTTGAGCACGGTGTGATCCGCATCCGAGAGAAGCATGACGGAAAGGTTATGTTTCCCTGCAAAGTTCTGGTGGCTCTCAGGCGAATCCGCACTTACCCCGATTACCTGCGCACCAAGACCTGCAAACTCCTCAAGGGCAGCGTTAAACTGCATCGCCTCAATGGTACAGCCCGGAGTATTATCCCTTGGGTAAAAATACAGTACCACCCATTTTCCCCTGAACCTGTCCAGGCAGATGGGGTTTCCCTCGGCATCCGGAAGACAGAACCCCGCTGCCTTTTTGCCGATGAATGGATCTTCACGTGATCGAGCCATGTGTATCAGGAAAGTGATTGGCACTCCAGCTCTTCAAGGCATCTGTATAGGAGAGGGTGGATCACTTGCGTCGTCAAAGCATCAGCACAGGCATGAAGAACTAAAAAGATGTCTGATTTTTACATCGAGGTCACTGTTCCAAAATGTTTAAAATTTTTTTTCATCGATTTTCCTGTGCGTTACACTTTCACATCCCGTTTACCTTCCCTTATACCTTCAGAAAAGTCTTTTTTGGACTATGATACTAAAAATGGTGGAACAACCGGAGAAATATAACAGTCCGAAAACAGCTCAGATACGGCAGAAAATCAAGGAAGTTTTTGGCTGGGATTGCGCGATGAATGATGATATGCTGTTAAAACAGTACACCGTCACAGATGATGGCGATTTGATCATTAAATTGAAATAATCTTCACCCGCTGGTAAATATTTTATACTGGCAGTCCCTGTCTCCAGATTTTCAGCAAAGGAAATTAGGGATAACGCATATCAACCGCAGATGATCCTGTAGGTGCAGGAAGGCTGACTCCAGTCAGGAAATAATTGGTATTTAAGAGAAAAAATTGTTTAAAAAAAAGGATTATCCGGGTAAATATTTCCGCCCGGCACTGAACGCTCTTCCAACAACCAGACCGGTCGTATAATACTCTGATCGAAAGACATCAAAGCCGATTATCTGCAGCCTGGCAAGGTCGGGCTTTCCTTCAGAGTCCAGCATGGATTCATCGATTTTCACATCCAGAATTTCACCGATAAACTGGGTATGTGCACCGATTTTTACATGCTTGGTCACGCGGCACTCGAGTACGACCGGGAATTCAGCAATGCCGGGAGCATCGACATGATCTGCTCGTGATGGTGTAAGTCCCGTGACGGCAAACTTATCCGTGTTCTCCCCCGATTCTATGCCAAAAAAATCTGCCTCGGTCATATATTTTGCCGAGGGGATACTGATCGTAAATGCCATCTTCTCCATCAGGTTCCTGTACGTATAGCGTGAAGGGCGGATCGAA
>JBGOZZ010000056.1:0-7026 GCA_041480465.1 Methanoregula sp.
CCCTGATTGCACAGCATTTTGCGCTGCCTCCCGAACAGGCCTGGTTTGGGGCTGGCGATCATGTTGAAGGACTGGTGCTGCCGGAAAAATTCAAAGGTACAGATGTCGAGGAGATCACGACCCTGTTGCGGAAGAAAGTGATCTGGCACCAGCCGGGTACCATGGATAAAGAAGATGCCCGCGACGTAGTTAATACCCTGCAGCGGCTGGTCATTGCAATCGATCGCGAGCTGGGGATTCCGGATGCGTCCATCGGGCAATTCCGGTGAAGCATCCCCTTTATTCAACCCTTTATAGAGTTCCTTCTCAGTACGGTTTAAGACAGTTAAAGACCAATAATTATTGTGATTACCGTACAGTATTTTTTTTACTTTTTAAGGGAGGATTTACTTGACTGAAACGTACGATGCATCCCATATAACCGTTCTCGAAGGGCTTACTCCGGTCCGCGAACGTCCGGCAATGTATATCGGCAGTACAGACACCCGGGGGCTCCACCATCTTGTCTATGAAGTGGTAGACAATTCTATCGATGAAGCACTCGCCGGCTACTGCAATCTTATAACGGTCATGATTAATAAGGACGGTTCAGTAGCTGTCGTCGATAACGGGCGTGGCATCCCTGTCGATACGATGGAGAAGAACCACAAGAGTGCCCTTGAAGTCGTCCTCACGGTCCTGCATGCCGGGGGAAAATTCGATAAGGCAAGTTACCAGGTCTCCGGGGGTCTCCACGGTGTCGGCGTATCGGTGGTCAATGCACTCTCCAACTGGCTTTCAGCCCGCGTGTACCGCGACGGGAATGTCTATGAAATGCGATTCAGCCAGGGCAAACCCACCAGTCCGCTCTCCCAGCATAAAGAGACCCTCAGCGAACTGCTCGAACGCTACCAGCTCTGGTACGGGGAACCGGCCCCCTTCAACCACACCGTACCGCCTGCCCAGATACCCGTGGTCACCCGGCAGGATCCCAATGCACCAGCACCCGATCCCGCCAGCCTCGAAAACGAACAGAGAGCGGAATTTTTAACAAAGTTCGGATCGAAGATGACCGGCACCCGGATCCACTTCGTACCTGATGCCACAATATTCGAGACTACAACCTTTGATTTTGATGTGCTCGCTCACCGCCTCCGCGAGCTTGCGTTTCTCAACGCCGGAGTACGGATCAAAATTTTCGATGACCGGACCGGTGACTCGGCAGAATATTGTTACGCCGGGGGACTTGTCGAATTCGTGAAGTACTTAAACGAGGGAGCAGAGTGCCTCCATCCGGTTCCCATCGATATCTCGCGGAAGGATGTTGAGAATAAGCTCGAACTCGAAGTCGCCATGCAGTATACGACGGCATATGATGAGAAACTCTTCGCGTATGTCAACTCGGTCAACACCCGTGAGGGCGGGACTCACCTCGAAGGATTCCGGAGTGCCATTACCCGTGCTATAAACTCCATGGCAAAGCGTAACGGGTTGATCAAGGAGAATTCACCATTAACCCTCCGCGGTGAAGACGTCCGCGAAGGGCTTACCTCGGTTATCTCCGTAAAAATGGCAAATCCCCAGTTTGAGGGACAGACCAAGATGCGGCTTGGCAACAGCAGCGTCAAGGGCATCGTTGACTCGCTGGTCTACGCAGCACTCTCTGAGTATTTTGATGAGAATCCAAAAGTACTCCAGATTATTATCGAAAAGGCGCTCTCTGCAGCAAAAGCCCGTGAGGCGGCAAGGAACGCCAGGGACCTTGCCCGGCGCAAGAGTTCACTGGAAAGCAGCGGCCTTCCGGGTAAACTGGCCGACTGTTCAGAACGCGACCCGGCAAAAAGCGAGATCTATATCGTTGAAGGAGATTCAGCCGGTGGCAGTGCAAAGCAGGGAAGAGACCGGAAATTCCAGGCAATTCTCCCTCTCAGGGGAAAGATCCTGAACGTAGAGAAAGCAGTTGAGCACCAGATTTTAAAGAACGCCGAGATCCAGACACTCATCTCCGCTATTGGTACTGGCATTGGTGAAAAATTCGATGCCGAGCGGGCCCGCTACCACCATATCGTCATCATGACCGATGCCGATGTGGATGGTGCCCATATCCGCACGCTCCTGCTCACGTTCTTCTACCGGTACATGCTGAAACTGATCGAGGCGGGGTACGTTTATATTGCCCAGCCCCCTCTCTTCCGCGTCTCAAAGGGCAAGGAGGAGAAGTATGTCTATAAGGAGGAGGAGATGCAGGTGGTGTCGGCTGCCATGGGCGAGAAAGGAGTCAGCGTCCAGCGCTACAAGGGTCTTGGCGAGATGAACGCCCAGCAGCTCTGGGATACTACCATGGACCCGGAGGCACGGATCTTCAAACAGGTCACTATCGAGGATGCCATGGAGGCAAATGAGATCTTCAGGATCCTGATGGGCAAGGATGTCGAGATGAGGAAAAATTTCATCGTCCGCCACGCAAAGGAGGTGACGAACCTTGACATCTGATGATATCGCACCCGCAGGGGGACCACTCACCCACCGCGTCGAGCCCATCAGTATCGAACACGAGATGAAGACATCGTACATCAACTACGCGATGAGTGTTATCATCGGGCGTGCAATTCCGGATGTCCGCGACGGGCTCAAACCGGTGCACCGCCGCTCTCTCTATGCCATGTGGGAGATGGGGAATACCAGTGACAAGCCCACCAAGAAGAGCGCGAGGGTGGTCGGTGAAGTGATGGGTAAGTTCCACCCGCACGGCGACGCATCCATCTATGACACGATCGTCAAGATGGCCCAGCCGTTCTCGTACCGCCACATGCTCGTGCAGGGTCAGGGAAATTTCGGTTCAGTGGATGGAGATTCTGCCGCGGCTAGCAGGTACACTGAAGTCAGGCTCTCGCAGTACGCCGAAGCACTCCTCCAGGATCTTGACAAGGAAACCGTCGGTTTTGTACCGAACTATGATGAATCGTTAAAAGAGCCGGTTGTGCTTCCCGCAAAGATCCCCAACCTGCTCGTGAATGGTACAGACGGCATTGCGGTCGGCATGGCGACCAAGATGCCCCCTCACAACCTCCGGGAGGTGTGCGACGCAGTCTCTCATTATCTCAGTAATCCCGAGATTACCGTTGACGAGCTCATGCGGATCATGCCGGGCCCGGACTTCCCGACCGGTGGCAGGCTGATGGGTGTTGAGGGTGTTCGGAATGTCTACACCACCGGGCAGGGACGCCTGATTGTCCGTGGGGTTGCCGAAATCGAGGAATCCGATGGCGGTAACCGTGGTGACCGAATCATCGTCACTGAACTTCCCTACCAGGTAAACAAGGCCCAGTGGATTACCGCTATCGCGGAGATGGTCAAGGACAAACGGATTGACGGGCTCTCTGATATCCGCGACGAATCGGACAAGGATGGTATCCGCGTAGTATTTGAACTCCGCAAAGGCACCATATCAGCTGTCGTCCTCAACCAGCTCTACAAACTTACCGCACTCGAGTCCAGTTTCTGGGTAAGCAATCTTACCATTGTTGATAACCAGCCAAAGACGCTTAACCTCCACGGGCTTCTGGAAAACTTCGTTCATCACCGCATTGACATTATCCGGCTCCGTTCCGAGTTTGATTTAAGGAAGGCAAAAGAAAAGGTCCACATCCTGGACGGGCTGCTCATTGCCCTGTCACGGATTGATGAGGTAATTGCCACGATCCGTGCTTCTGATACGGTCGAGAACGCCCGCCTTGCGCTCATCGCAAAATTCAGCCTTGACGAACCACAGGCAAATGCAATCCTCCAGATGCAGCTCCGCCGGCTCGCAGCGCTTGAGCAGCAGAAGATCACTGACGAGAAAAAGGGACTCGGGACAGAGATTACCCGGCTCGAGACGATTCTATCCAGCGAAGAGCGCATAAAAGACGAGATCCGCCGCGAGATTACCGAAGTTGCCACAAAATTCGGGGATGCACGCAGGACCGAGATCGCGCTTGATACCAGCAACCTGTCAAACGAAGACCTGATCGAAGACAAAACTGTGCTCGTATCGATCACGACAGCAAACTACATCAAGCGCATCGACCTTGACACCTACCGCAGGCAGCGGCGTGGCGGCCACGGCATCACCGGCATGGCCACCAAAGAGGAGGACTTTGTCGAATCGGTGTTTGCCGCCGGCATGAAAGATTACCTTCTCTGCTTCACGAATCTTGGCAGGGTATACTGGCTCAAAGTCTACCAGATCCCCGAGAGTTCCCGTGCAACAAAAGGCAAACCCATCGTCAACCTCCTGAACCTGAAAGACGAGATTGTGACCACGGTGCTTCCTGTCCGGGAATTCAGGGAAGACCGTTTCTTATTGTTCGCAACGAGATTCGGGCAGGCCATCAAGATACGGCTGAATGAATTTTCCAATCCCCGTTCGGTCGGGACGAATGCCATCAGGATCCGGGAGAACGACCAGCTGGTGGATGTGATCATGACTGATGGTACAAAAGAGATCATCCTGACCAGCCGGTTCGGCCAGAGCCTGAGGTTCCACGAAGAGACCGTGCGGACGGTCGGGAGAGGCGCCCAGGGAGTTCGCGGGATGAAGATGAAGGGCGGGGATACAGTTGTGGCAGTCACGCTGCTGGAAAAAGATCACCTTCTCACCATCTCTGATGTCGGGTTTGGCAAGAGATCCGAGTTCGATGAATTCCGCGGACATGGCAGGGGGACCATGGGTGTCAGGAACATGCAGCTCGAGCGTGATGCTGTCATCATCGAATCGCGTGCGGTTTCGGATACGGATGAGATCATTGTTATGACTGCTGAAGGAATCGTTATGCGGACACCGGTCAGCGAGATCCGGATTATCGGGCGGGGTACCAAAGGGGTCCGGACCATCCGTCTCGATGATAAGGATCGGGTCGTGGGCGTGGCAATTGTCCAGCCTGAACCTGATGTCGTGCAGGAACCTGATGAATCAGGACAGGAAAAGAATGATACGGGTAATGAAGATGCAGAGGCCTGAAAAGGCACCGGATCTTCTTCTGATTTTTTATTCCGGGAATTGTTCATGTCTGACTATTGATTTCGTTCTTCAGGTTCTGAAGAAACGCACATCAAATCATATTCCCATTTAAGATGAACGCCGCCGCCCCCGATGGGACGGCCCTGTGGCGGGTGAACCTCGTAAATATATGATTTTCATGAAAAAAGTGCAGTTTTATTGGAGGAGGCGATCCAAGGACTTCCTGGCAGGTTTCCCATTATTGGCCCTGTCAATAGCAATCCACCAGAAACCTCCATGGCGGTGTCTGCGCCGCCCATTCTCCCGAGATTCGATGCATGTTCAACCGGGCTGAAGAATCATTTTTTTACTGAAACAGAGAAACTGGTATACGGTGTACTGATGTTCCGGAAAAACCTTAAGGTTACTTCAAAAACCGAGGGCGATATCATCGACATTACGCCCGGGGTTACAAATGCAGTCCGTGAAAGCGGGGTGCAGGAAGGACTCGTTCATCTCTTCGTGCAGCATTCGACAGCGGCTCTTACTACCATTGAATATGAGCCCGGAGTACTATCCGATCTCAGGCGGGCACTCTCAGTGCTTGCACCGGACGATGCCCCATATGCCCATAACGCCCGCTGGGGTGATGGCAATGGACGTTCGCATGTAAAAGCGGCGCTGGTTGGGCCTTCCATCACGATACCGGTTTCGGGCGGTTCTGTGATGTGCGGGACATGGCAGCAGATTGTTTTGCTTGAACTGGATGTGAATGCGGGACGGGACAGGACAATTATTTGTACGGTTATGGGAAATTGAGCAGACTATTAGCCTGTACACACCGGTTCCCCTCAGTTTCCGGCCCCGCTCTCTTCTGTAAGCCACAGGTAGAGGGCGACAGCAACGAGGAGGTATCCACAGATCCTGAATAAGATGAAGGTTACTTCAGGAAACAACGTTGATCCGAACAGGGTGTTCAGGTGAGACAAACCGAACATTCCAAACGCAATTCCAATAAACAGCGCTCCGATTTTATATCGTCTCCGGTACACAAGATATCCGAGCAGAAAGATAACAATACACAGAATAAGATTTACGCCAACTACGATATCAGGAACAAAAGCCACCGGTTTTCCCCCCTCACTCCTTGTTTCTGGCATACCGGGTATTAAACAAATCTCTCCTCCCTGTTAAAAGCATACATACACGGATGATGCATTATCAGCATGACGATGAACCTCCAAATCCATTTATCATCTTTAGTACCATGGTAGAATCATGAATGATGCATTAAAACAGAGAATAATCGCCAGGTGTGCCGGCCTGGATATACCTCTTGCAGGTTTTGCCTCGGTTGGACGCTGGGACAAACCTCCGTTCGAACCCTGGGTACCCGAAGAGTTCAGGCCGCGGGCAATTTTTCCTGAAACACAGACGGTCATTGTCATTGGTCTGCCGGTCGACCTCCCTATTGTAGAGACCGCTCCCTCCATCTGGTATTATGAACTGTACCGGACGGTCAATTCCCTGCTTGACATAAACGGTTACCGCATCGCGACATTTCTCAATGGAGAAGGATTTCCTTCGGTATGGGTTCCAAGGGACGGGTACGGGTCAATAACCATACTCAAGGATAAACCGGTTGCATTCTTCTCACACCGGCATGCAGCGTATCTTGCCGGCCTGGGAAATTTTGGCATCAACAATACAATCCTGACAAAAAAGTTTGGGCCGCGGGTGCGGTTTACCTCCATTTTCACAGCGGCAGAGATCCCTCCCGATCCGTTGATGGAAGATCCGTTATGCACACAATGCCTGCGTTGCGTGAACATCTGCCCGGTAAAAGCCATCGATGGCAATGGGTATCCACTGGGATTGATTGACAAGAAAACCTGCGCAACGCGATCAGAAGCATTATCCAAGCAATATATCTCTCCGTGCGGCCTGTGCATCAAAGTATGCCCGGTGGGCGAGGACCGGAAACTCTTCCAGCGGGAAGACCTGGAACTATACAATGAGAAAGCAGAGAGATTTGATCGTTACCATCAGGCATGGAGGCATGTCAG
>JBGOZZ010000057.1:0-7003 GCA_041480465.1 Methanoregula sp.
AGCAGCCCGTAATCCAGGCCTGGGCACATCTGAGAAAAGAGTTCCGGCGTCGCGGTTTCAAGGTTGAATTTCACCTCTGCAACACCGAGTTCCTTTAATCGATCGGGTGTCGTTTTGGTCGGGTATATCGAGACACCAAGAGGAAGGTTATACGAGGAGAGGTGTTTTACCACTTCAAGCACATAGGTTTCCTCTTCTTCAATACTCGTGAGAACACCGCTTGTTATGGAGATTGCGTGGATGCGGCCGCGTACTGATTCCACCATCCTCCTAATCTCTTCGATGGTCTTTCGTTTTTCCCGGATACGGGGGACTGAACAGTATTTACATGAAAAGATGCAGCTGCCTGTTACCGTGATGAAAGCCTGGTCAGGGCAGTGGAACCCGGGTTCCAGCAGGTGCCCGGAGATACGCTGCCCTTCAAAGAACAGATCGGCAGTCCCGTTGCCACGGTGTGCAATCTCAATAATGCTCACCGGGTTCAGGGCAAGTTTGACCCGGTGGCTTCCCGTGGCAAAAAAAACTGCGCCACTGCCACCGGCTCCCGGTCCTGCCGAAGAACGGGCGATATACTGTTCTGCCGGTTCACCGGTCAGCCGTGCCTGGCCAACAGCCAGGAGCCGGGCTTTCAGGTCTTTCCACGGCATAGTTCCAATGCCTCCGTATAGTTCGTGTAAAAGGGCAGTGCAGCAACAGCACCCACGATACCACGCCCATCCATAATTATCCTGAGGTCCGGATCCCGCAGGTCTTGCAGCAGGCCTGGATCTATTTCACCCCTTTTCACCTTCCACCCGAATGCCAGCAAATCACGGGAGGGAGTAAATCCGGTATAGACAGCCATCCCGGTTTTTTTGGACAGGGTATACTGTTCCAGGAGCCGGTGGAATCTTGTGGTCAGCCCTTGGGGATCTGTTGTCGCGAATTCTGCCACAAGCCCTACGCAGTTCTTGGTCCTGTACGGTACCGGGAAAAGCTGGACAATCGTGTGCGACAGGTAGACGGAGCGTTCATCCTCCACTGCCTTTGCAATATTATGAACAAGTGTCCAGGTGGCGCCTTCGTCCGGTGTATCAGTATCATCGACTCCAATCAGGACCCTCTGCATCCGGGGCAGCCATATCGTGGAACCGGCAACTTTTCCACCCCCGGATTCATCGCTCCTGCTCCGCAGGACACCTGCTGCATCAGAACGGCATGCGGCAGCGCCTACCCCGCCCCCACCCATGCCGATATAGCTGATGGCGATTTCGTAGTCGTCAACCGTGCAGGCAGATATTCCGGCCGGGAACCGGGAGCCTTCAAGGGCGAGGTCGACCGATCCGGTCTTCAGCAGGTATCTCATCGTTGTTCCCACGCAGCGAACCTGTTCAACGATTGGGCTACGGACATAGTGGCATTTCGACCACATTGCACCGCCAACACACTCAAAGAATTCAATGAGCTCCACCTTCCTGCCATCATTTTGTGCTACTGCCACTATCCGCGGGTAGTGGATTATGTAGGGTTCAGAGATGCTCACCATAGAGTCCAGCCGCTTCAATTCCCCGGTTTCCCCATAATACAGCACCGAGCGCCCCGATCCTGCCTTTTTTTGCATTAGTATCAAGGAACTCAATCCCCAGCGTCATTGCTTCACGCTCCGCCTGCTCAATTGTCATGATCCCGGTCTTCACCCATTTGAAGACCGGTGAATCCATCATGAAATCGATACCCCGGAAACATGCAATACCCGTATCATTCGAAAACGTGTGTGTTTCGACAAATTTCCTGACGTATTCCTGGAGTTCAGCAATGTTCTCCGGTTTTACCGCGAAATTAAGTGCAGATCCGACACAGTTGGTAGTCTTCTGGGGGACTTTTGGGTTGAGCTGAACAAGACGCATGTTCAGGAATTCGACACCTTCAATCCTGCATGATTCGGCACACCTGAGTGCCATAACCCATGTTGCACCTTCAGTTTTGGTATCGGTATCATCTATTCCGAAACACACCTTTTCATATTTAGGTGAGATGATGCGCACCCGGTTTGTCCGTGCCCCGCCAACGTTGAGATCATCCTCGGTCGGATATTCAGAACGGAGAACTCCCGGAGCCTGGGGAAGGCATGCTGCAACCCCAACCCCGGCACCCGCGATACCGCTCCATGAAGTGATTACCTCGTTGCCGGTTACTTCGACTGCCTCGAGTGCCTGCCCCCCGATGTCATCTGCTGCTGCGCCGAAATTCACGGGGAAACGTCCAAGTTTCGCACGGAGTATCATCGAAGTTCCCTCAACGAGGCACCCCGTAACAACACCTCCGGCCCGGTAACGGTTCAATGCGTCCCACTCAATTGTACCCCTCGCAAGACATTGTTCGATGATCTCTGCGATACCCGCTCGTTCATCTACCATGACCAGAAATTTTTTAGCAAAGAGCGGGCCGAATCGCTGTTTCACGTCATCGGGAGAAAGGATAATCAAATTATCACCGAAATTTTCGTTAACAAAAGAATCGTTAATAAAAATATAAATAATAATCGATTATTTTCATCAAGTTTTCAGATTAAAAAAAAAGTTAAAGGACTTTATGAAGATCGATCTTATAAGGTCCGAGAGTCCCACCGAAGTTTCCTGCTGAGATAAACTTAACTCCTGGTACCATTGCCGCAGCTTTGATACCTGCAGACATTGCAGCTGCAACACTCTTTTCATCGACACCATCAATGACGATCTCATAGACTGCCTTGATTCCTGCCGGAATTTTGCTGTCAGATACCTTTTCCCTCAGAGTCGGGCAGTATTTTTCGTTTGTAGAAGCGACCATGAACTTGTATTTCAAGCTGCCAACTTTTGAACCGCTCGCCACGATACCCCCGGGAAAACTCGTGATAGTACCCGGAACCTTGTCAATCGCATCAACTGCTGCCTGAGCACCCATGAGGGCTGCCATCTGGTTCTCACCCATAACAAAGAAGTTACCGCCGGCGACACCCTTTACTATACCGAACTCCTCTTCACCGATGTATTCACCCTGCATAATCGGGATAACCCAGCACTTTCTTCCACCTACCTCCTTCTGATATTCGTAACCATCGCCAAAGAAGTGAAGCTTAACCGGTATCTTTTCCTCTGCATTGGTAATGCCGTTAAAAACCGCCGTAGTTGGTGCGGTAAGGACACACTCTGCGAGGCGTTCAACAACCTGTTCCTTAAGTTTTTTCTTGCTTGCACAGATGAGGATTGCAACACCCGGCCTCCCGTCAGGCGTCCCGCCTGCCGGAATATAGCCCTCGATACCCGCTTCACAAGGGCATCCTATTGCCGATGTTGCAAACCCGGTTGCTTCTGTTGCTGCTTTCTTTGCCCATTCCTTGGTGACCGCAGTGATAATTACACGGCAGACCCACGTCGGGAATGCCTCTGCGTACGTATTATCAATCGTTACTCCGTTGATTTCCATACAATAACCTCCGGTACTTCAATGGTACAATGATGGTGACTGAATAAATTTTCTAAATTAATCCATAGTCTATCAAGCGCATAGAAAATGATGAATTGAGTGAATTTTTTTTTATTAACTTTATTAAAGAGTTAATTAACTAGAATTAAAAATCTTCAATAAATTGGCCTTTTTTTTGTGTAAATTTCAGAACCTTTATCTATATTCTTATACCATTTTTTGATAGTCGATTTTTGAAATCGATCATAGCTGGTGCGTGAAAAAAAATGGCATTTGCAGTGCACATAAACATGGAACATTGTACTGGCTGTAACAATTGTGTCGTCGCGTGCCCTGTGGACGCATTAGAGCTTCACACCGTGGATCCTTCTTCAAAAGACAAGATCTACAAAGTCAAAGGCGGAAAATCCGTTGTTCTTGACTTTAAGGCTGAACTCTGCGCCGGATGCGGCGTTTGTGTCCAGGCATGCCCACACGATGTTATCAAGCTGGCAGGCCCCTGGGAATCCAGATCAGTGGCAAAAGTACAATAAAGGAACAGCGTTGAGGGTTAATTCATGGCATTGTTTCCAAAATTTTCCAAAAAGAAAGATGGTGTCAACGTTGTGATGGAGCAGAAACTCCTTCAGAGCGTGAACAACCTTATTCTCAATGTAGAGACTTGTACGGGATGTGGTATATGCGTCGAGTCTTGTCCGGAGGATGCAATCGTTCTCGGACTTGTCGGTGCATCAAGGCGTGGCGCCATCAATTACGCTGCTCCTGTTGATGTTGACGAGGTCAAGTGCTCGTACTGTGGCGTCTGCGTCATCATGTGTCCGTTCAATGCATTGACTCTGAAAGTGGACGGTCAAGAGAAACTCCCCATCCTTGAAAAGGAAGGGTTCCCCCAATATGATATGAAGGCGGAGATTGATGACGAGAAATGCGTCAAGTGCACGATCTGCGAAGAGGTCTGCCCACGAGATGCTATCGACCGGAACGTCCCTGCCTATGAAGGAACCTATAAGGGACCCGTGGAAGGCGCGAAGGATCGCCTGACCGCAATCAAGACAAAAACGACATTTAAAGTTGATATGGAAAAATGTACGCTCTGCGGAATATGCGGTGCGCTCTGTCCGGCAATCGTGGTGAAACACAAAGAGTTCACCGCTGAGACGGGCAAAGTTGAGGGTGAAGTCATCTGGGATGAGACGAAATGCGATGCCTGCAAGGTATGCGTCGAGGCATGCCCTGAGGAGTGCATTACTGTTGAGCGCGAAGTTATCTCTGATAAAATTGAAGGCAAGGTCAGCATCATCCAGGAAAACTGCTGTACCTGCCAGTGGTGCTCACGGAACTGTCCGACCGAGGCAATCACGGTAGAGAAACTTTTTGAGGGAGATATCGAATTCCACGCCGAGAAATGTCCGGGTGGCTGCTCAACCTGTGTCGAAATTTGTCCGGCAAACGCTATTTATCTTCCATCGCCAAAGCCGGCGGCAGAGATGAAGCACGAGATTGAACCAACCATTGCAGTAAACAAGGATAACTGTATCCTGTGCGGTGCCTGCGTCAATGCATGCCCGGGTGAAGATATCATTGTCCTGCAGAGGACTGGTATCCGCGTCAAAGGAACAGAGACAGACCTGTTCAAGAAGATCAAGGAAAAACTCTTCACCAGGAGAACCTCGAAGGTGAAAGAAGAGATTACCGGACAGGTCAACCTCAAACAAATGGAGAAGGCGTGAGAGAATATGGTAAGAACAAAAGGTTACCCGGAAGCGCTTGAGAAGAAACTTCATGACCAGCGCTACTTCCGTGAAGATTCGAACCCGGAATTTACAAAAAACGTGAGGGCAATCTCACGCACCATCGCCCATATGTGCTTCCAGTGCGGTACCTGCACCGGCTCATGCCCGTCAGCCCCCCGCAGCACATACCGCATCCGGAAATTCATGAGAAGAGCGGTCCTCGGGCTTGAAAATGAATCGTTGACAGATCCCGATCTCTGGCTTTGTACAACCTGTTACAGCTGCACTGACCGCTGCCCGCGTGATATCGCACCAACCGATGTCATCATGTCAATGAGGAATCTCGCGTTCAAGAGAGATATTATACCGGTGAACTTCCTCAAGACCGTCCAGGCGATTTATAGCTCAGGACATGGAGTGCCCAACAATGATGTCAACAGGGCAGCACGTGAACGCCTCGGACTGACACGCGATCCGCCGACCACCCATATGTATCCGGAATACATCAAGGGGATCCAGAAGATCCTGGACCACTACAAACTCAAGGCAAATGCTGACCGGATTGTCAAGGAACGGGAGGGGTAAGATACCATGTCAGAAGCAAAACACACATTCGCATTTTATCTCGGCTGTATTGCCCCGAACCGGTACCCCGGGTGCGAATCCGCGTCCATCAAGGCCATGAAAAAACTTGGCGTTGAACTGGTTCCCCTTAAAGGAGCAAGCTGTTGTCCCGCACCAGGTGCATTCGGTTCCATTGACTTGAACGTCTTTTACGCAATGGCAGCACGAAATATTGTCCTTGCCGAACAGATGAAAATGGACATTGCCCTGCTCTGCAACGGGTGTTACAAATCGATCTGGGAAGTCAACCACAAGCTTAAGCACAACAAGGATCTCCGCGATGGTGTCAATGAAGTTTTAAAAGAGATCGATATGGAATACAAGGGCACCATCAATGTCTACCACACTGCCGAACTTCTCTACAACGACAAGTTCATCGGTGTTGACAAGGTCCGCGACAGCGTAACCAACCCGCTCACGGGTGCACGCATCGCCGTCCACTATGGCTGCCACCTGATGAAACCCCACAAAGACCGGGAGTTTGAGAAGGAGGTCATGCTGAATACCGAACATCCGACATGGATGGAAGAACTGGTTGCTGCACTCGGTGCAACACCTGTTGAATACCGGAACAAGATGCAGTGCTGTGGAGCCGGTGGCGGTGTACGCGGCTATGATATTGTTCATGCGCTGGATATCGCCAATGAGAAGCTCATCAATCTCAAGGATGTAAAGGTTGATGCTCTCACGGATATCTGCCCGTTCTGCCAGCTCCAGTTCGACCGTGGCCAGATTGAGATCAAGGAGAAGTTTGGCGTGTCATACGGTTTACCGGTACTGCATTATGCTGAACTGCTCGGACTGGCACAGGGAATGAGTCCGCAGGAGCTCGGGCTGGATCTCCACGCGATCAGCTGCGAACCGTTCCTGCAGAAGGTGCTGTGAGGTGGGACCAATGGCTGAAAAGAAGAAAACAACTGCAAAGAAGACGGAAGCAAAGAAAGAAACGAAACACGAAGCTCCCGCACAACAGGAAACGAAAAAACAGGCACCTGCATCAGTCGGAAGCACTACAAAACAGGAAGCCCGTATCGGTGTCTTCATCTGCCACTGTGGTACAAACATTGCCGGTTCGATGGATATCACCGCAGTACAGGAATATGCAAAAACCATTCCGAATGTCGCCTATGTTGACAACTACAAGTATATGTGCTCGATGCCCGGGCAGGGTGTGATTAACAAGGCAATCAAGGAACAAAAAC
>JBGOZZ010000058.1:0-6948 GCA_041480465.1 Methanoregula sp.
AAGAGGTGAGAGGAGTATATCATATTCACCGGTGGCGATGTCTTTCCCGTTATCTGATTCCGTAGCAAAGAATGTCGCCCTCTCCCCGACAGCTACCGGATCCACCTTATCCATGAACGATGAATGATCGAATTCATAACCGGTAGACTGATTATGAATTGCTTCCAGTGAGAGAGAGACCCCGGTATGCTGGTCGGTATATCGGACTCCCTTATTGTTCGCCAGCGTCACTGTGGCAGAGGAGATGGAGGCTGAACCAGAAGTCACCTCAGCCGGGTGTTCCGCAGCGCCAGTCAGCATCTTTTCGATCAAATCGATAACGACCGCCGGTTTGACTTCCAGAGATGCATCATATGACAGAAGTTGCTGGGAAAGGGTGAGAGGGGATGGTAGACCTTCCCACGTCTGGGGGGTCGCAAGTTTTCCACTGGCAATTGCCGCACGCAGGCATACCCGCCACTGGTCAGGATCATTTGTGCTCGACGACCCAATTTTTCCATCATGAATGGTACGGATTCCCAGACCACAATCCTTCGATGTTGTTGCAAGGTTCACTTTTTTTTGTTTCAGTTCGGCAGATACAGAAATTCCTTTGACATAAAAGACCTCAACTTCGTCGACCGTTTTTTCGGCTTCACGTATGAGTTGATCAATCCACGCCACTGCCACCAACCACCGCATCGCACAGGAGGATATGGGGCGCCCCGTCGCTCACCGGAACACTCTGGCCTCCTTTCCCGCAATATCCCGGACTCATGGTACGTTTATTGCCGCACAGTGCAATTCCGTGAAGTGTCGTAAGGATTTCTCCTGATAACGAAACATCCTTCACCATTTTTGTACACTCCCCGTTTTCAATCAGGTAGCCATACTCTGCATTGAACTGGAATATACCCCGCCCGGGATCGACCTGACCACCACGGGAACCTTTGAGAAAGATTCCATTCCGGCATTCTTCAAAAATCTCGTATTCCGTTGCATCCCCGGCTTCAATGAAGGTATTACTCATCCTTACCAGAGGGGGTTCACCTGGCATCGCCCGTGCATGACCGGCAACACCGTTGCCTACCGAAGAAAGTGTTTCGCGATTGTGGAGATATGCGTTAATTACACCCTTTTTAATTATCTCTGTCCTGATAACTGCTACGCCTTCAGCATCGACAGGATCAAAACCGAACTCATGGATCCCGGGATCATCAATAATAGTCAGGTTTTCATTCCCGATCTTCAGTCCGGTTTTCCCCTTCAGGACCGAGCTGCCTTCCTGGACCAGATCACCTTCACTGGCATGCCCGACTGCTTCATGTGCAAATACTCCGGCTAATTCCGGATCAAGGACCGCTCGCATTTTTCCGCCTTTTGCAGCCCCGGCATCAAGTAATGCGACTGCAATCCCGGCCGCTTTTTTTCCGAGGGCCTGCTGGTGCCTGAGGTTGAATCCGTGAATCGAATGTTCACGCTCATATCCCATCTGGATATTTCCGTTCCCTGAAGCAACCGCCAGCACGTTAAACCCGGAGCGACACATCTCATAGGTATATTCATTCTCAGAACTGTCAGTGAAATGAACATTTTCAATTTTTTCGATGTAATTCGCTCTCCTGTTCACAACAGAAGGATGCACTGCGGCCTGTTCGATGCCGGACAGCAGTGCCGATTTCTCTTCAATATCCACCCCGCGGGGATCTTCTTTCATAGACGGTACGGCAAGAATACCGTGCGGGGCATCCCCAAGGATAACATTTCCCTGGGTAATTCCGGCCAGCCTGGACGCCGACCGGAGGAGTAGATCAAATTTCTTGCCATGACAGGGGGTATAATTATCGATCTGGACAACTCCCCACCCGGCTTTATTGAGGATCCTGATCACGGCTTTATTAAAAAAGGATGTCCCGGCAGATTCCACCACGCTGTTATCGATATCGATATGGGTGACCTGCCCGGTCACATGCCGCAGGTCATAATAACGTACCCCTTGCATTATACTCAGGCCACGGTTTTATTAATCGCAGGAGTGTCTGCGATCATGGCAGTTGACCTCAACGCCATATTTTTCAGCTTGGTAAGGAATCCTTCGGCGTTCTCCGGGACAAGCGCCAGTTTGAGTACGTCATTAATTGTATCAACGGGAATGACTGTAACGAGAGGCTTATACCTTTCCTCGATCAGGACGTCATTGATATTTGACCTCGGGATAAGAACGGTCTTGATGCCTGCCTTTACTGCGGCTTCAATCTTAAAGGTCACACCTCCAACGGGAAGAACATCTCCGCGAACGGAGAGCGACCCCGTCATTGCCACATCCTGCCTGACGGGTATACCTTCTATGGCACTGATGACAGCAGTGGCCACACTGATCGAAGCTGAATCTCCTTCAACACCGCCATAGGTTCCGATGAACTGGATATGGATATCGATATTTTTCACATCCTTTCCCGTGAATTTTTTCAATATCGCACTGACGTTCTTGATCGACTCCTGTGCAATCTCCTTGAGCATCCCTGTCGCAATTACCGTCCCGCTTGCTCCCTGTGAGGGGGTGACTTCCGCCATAATGGGAAGCACGGAACCGGAATCGCTTCCCATCACTGCAAGACCGTTCACCCGGCCAACGCGGATTCCTTCTATTACCGTGAGCTCGTATTCCCTGCTTCTCCGGATATACTCATCAGATACCTGGTCCTCAATCGATCGGGCGGTCAACTTTGCTGTGATCACATGCGCAGCTGTGGCGAGATCTGCCCCTTCCTGGCGTGCGATATCCCCGGCAACGCGGATTAGGCCGCCCATATCCCTTAACTTCAGGGTGAGGTGCCCCTTTCGGTTGGAACGCCTGCGGGCTTCACGAATTATTTCATCGATTGCGCTCTGTTCAAAATGCGGAATCTTCCCGTCATTCTTCACTTCCTGCGCAATAAAGCGGATATACTTCTTCCGGTTTTCCGGGGTGTCCTCCATGGTCTCAGACATATACACTTCATACCCGTAGCCACGGATACGCGAACGGAGAGCCGGGTGCATTCCCTGGATGGCGTCAAGATTTCCTGCGGCCACCATCACAAACCTGCAGGGTACCGGCTCGGTCCTGACCATTGCCCCACTCGATCTTTCACTCTGGCCGGTGATGGGGAACTCCCCTTCCTGGAGTGCCGTGAGCAGGTTTTGCTGGGAGTGGGGTGTTAATGTGTTGATCTCATCAATAAACAGGACCCCGCCATGCGCCCGGTGAATCGCACCAACTTCGACCCTGTCATGCGCCGGGGTTTCAAGGCCGCCACTCTGGAAAGGATCATGCCTGACATCGCCAAGCAATGCGCCCGCATGCGAACCGGTACCGTCAATAAACGGGGCTATGTTTTTGGTATCATTTGATACGAGAAGCTTGGGCACCATCGCTTCTTCCCGGGGGGTGGTATACCTCAGCGCCATGAAAACAAATGCAGCGGCAATGATCCCCATAAGCCACTGGTAGGTCAGGAACGCATAGCCGATTATACCAATCAACAGGAGCATGAGCAGGGTGTTCCTGAACTGGGTTTTTTTCTTTGCTTCGGCTTTATGAGCGGCAACAATCTGTTTGCCCCGCCCCCCGCTGACTGTCCTGATCACCGGATTATTGGGATCATCAGAATTCGGATACGCAAGAATATCCTGCAACTCTTCTTTGGGGAGGAGTTCAGCCATAGCTTTGGCCAGCATCGATTTGCCGGTACCAGGACTTCCTATCATCATAACATGCCGGCGCTGGACTGCAGCTTTTTTTATCACTTCAACTGCATTTTCCTGGCCGATTACCTGATCTATCAGCTTTTCGGGTACTTTAATCTCGGATGATGTTACTATCACGCCTTCGGTAAGCACAACCTCCTGCTTTATGTCCTGAGATTGTCCTTCCTCGTGCTGCGGTGATGATTGTTCTGGGATTTCCATTGCGGAATATACCTCGTTTCCTTTGGGGTTTCATATAAATTGTCTCATGATAGTTTAAGTACTTTCAGCTGATTACATCGGATACCCAGCTCAGAGGCGGGAGAAATCCGGCTGATTCGAATCAATGCGAAAAACTACAATACCTAATATTGTACAATAAATTCCTGAAGAAAAAACACCAATCCCCCGGTTTTAGGAAGAATACTATGAAAGTGATCTGCACAGAAAAATCCCAGATACTTGGCACAAGCCTTGCCAGGGCACTGAAAACTAACGTTGTTGAAGTAAAATATTCCCGTTTTCCTGACGGGGAGCAATACCTCATCACAGGAGAATTGGATGATAAGACCATTATTGTCGGAAGCGTAGTGGATAACGATGCACTTGTCCAGTTGCTCCTGATGATCGATGCATGTGACAGTTCAAAAAACCGGCTCGTAATACCCTACATGGGATATGCCCGGCAGGACAAACGGTTCCGGCAGGGAGAGCCGGTCAGTGCACGGGCCATCGCACAGGCGCTCAGCAGAGGTGTTTCGGAGATTATTACTGTCAATATTCATGAAACAGAAATACTCAGGTATTTTGGAGTTCCTGCAAGGAATATCTCCCTCGCCCACAACATCGGTTCGTACATTAAAACCTTGCATCTGGATAACCCCCTTATTCTTGCACCTGATGAAGGAGCCCTTATATTTGCCCGACACGTCGCATCCGCCGGAGGCTGGGATTTTGATCATCTCGAGAAGAACCGCCTCAGCGGAGAAGAGGTACAGATGGCTCCCAAACAATTATGCGCTGCATCGCGATCGGTAGTTATCGTCGATGATATCATCTCAACCGGCGGCACGATTGCCACCGCTTCCGGCATGCTCTACCAGCAGGGTGCAAAAGACGTGTTTGCTTTGTGCGTTCACGGCGTGCTTACCGGGGGGGCATATGTCCGACTTATGGCAGCGGGAATCCGCGATGTAATCTGCAGCGATACTATCGAGCAGGGATGCAGTAAAATATCTGCTGCCAGCCAGATTGCCAATGCCATAAAAGAGCCAGGATCCTGATTCAGAATAAAACAGAAAAAATGATGTATTTTTTTCCTTCCCGGGGATCCTGCTCATGAAAGCCGTTCTTGACTCCGGCTTTTTTTTCTCGGATTGCCCGATTACCGGCGAGGTATATACAACGCCTTCGGTCTGTGATGAGCTGGTTGACATCCGGTCGAAGGGGAAATTTGAGAAATTTTCTGCTGAAGGATTGCATATTATTTCTCCGAGTGCGAAGAACAGGGGGCGGGTACTAAAGGCTGCCGAAAGATCCAGGGATATTAATATCATTTCCAATACGGATCGTGACATTCTTGCCCTTGCCCTCGATCTTGAAGCAGTACTCTATACCGATGACTTTGCAATCCAGAACGTCGCAGGTGTTCTTGGTGTGCAAACCGCCTCCATCATCCAGCGGAAGGCAAAACGCATCCATTGGAAATATCGTTGCAGCGGCTGTGGCAGATATTCTGACCATGACGGGGAATGCCTCATCTGTGGCTCAATAATTAAAAGAAAACTTAAATAGATGCCAGCGAATCTTTTTCCATGTCTTCCCTTGACGATCTGATTAGCCGGGCAAAGATGCTCCTTTCTGAAGGGCATAGTCCGGGTCAGATTGCAGACGAATTGTCACTTTCCATGGAAACCGTGACATGGCTGCTTACACAGACAAAAGGTACTGCTGCCCCAAAAGATGTTCATATCGACTGGACAGCTGTCAGCAGCCACGCACCTTTACTCGAAGATACCGCGTTGATGCTGCTCAAGAGGTATTATGGAGACCAGCCTGATGAGAATTTATCATCGCCTGCTGCGGAAGTCATAGTCGGTATTTCCCTGTCAGGGGTTCCGCTTGCGACGGTCATTGCGGTGCAGGAAGCAGCAAAACTTGCGATTTATCATCCGGCAAAGCAGAACCAGAGCGAGCATCCGATGGGGTCAATCAGCGGAAATTTTGCCGCAATCGGCGGGGAGCACTGTATCATCGTTGATGATACGATAACTTCGGGTAATACCATGAGGGAAGTGGTGAAATATCTAAAGAAACACAATGCGATACCCGTTGCGATCTGGGTAATTTTCGATAAAAGGGGTATCAAGGATATCGATGGAGTCCCGGTATATTCGCTCTTTAAAATATCCCGTATTGACTGATCAATTCTTTTTCCGGAGCCAAACACAGAAGTTTTATATAGAAGTTCAATTCCACCTTTTACAACATCGGAGGATCCATTATGCAATCTGGACAACCAATTATCATTTTAAAAGAAAATGTAGAGCGCAATTATGGGAAAGAAGCCCAGCGCTCGAACATAGCGGCAGCAAAGGCAATTGCCGGTGCCGTCAAGTCAACCCTTGGTCCACGGGGAATGGACAAGATGCTTGTCGGTTCCACGGGTGATATTGTGATCACAAACGACGGCGCGACTATCCTTGGGGAAATAGCCGTGCAACATCCCGGCGCAAAAATGGTGATCGAAGTTGCAAAGACCCAGGACGACGAAGTCGGCGACGGTACCACCACTGCAGTTATTATTGTCGGCGCGCTCATGGAACAGGCTGAAGGAATGCTTGAACAAGGCATCCACCCGACTGTGATCGCACAGGGATATCTGATGGGCATGGAAAAGGCACTCGAGATCGTGAACAGCCTCTCGCTCCATGTTGAACCGACCGATCGCAAGACCCTCTTTAAGATCGTGGACACTGCGATAACCGGTAAGTCGATCGAGTCGGTGAAGACCAAGCTCGATGGCATTATTGTTGACGCCGTGATGGCTGTTGCTGAAAAGACCAATGGGAAGATCCTGGTCGATGAAGACGACGTAATGATCAAGAAGCAGAAAGGACAGGCCATGGATGATGCCGAGCTGATTCGGGGTATTGTCATTGACAAGAAACGCATCAGCGAGGGCATGCCCAAAAAGGTTACAAAAGCAAAAATCGCATTGGTTGCAACCCCTCTTGAGAT
>JBGOZZ010000059.1:0-6893 GCA_041480465.1 Methanoregula sp.
GGAGAGACTATTGCTACAACGGGAAGTATCGGTGCCGGGATTGTTATCAGTGAAGGAGTCACGGCAACGGTTGAACCCGCAGAAAAAACAACAGTCGTTATACACCAAAGGGGCGGGACGAGAACACCTTTCGGGACTGACACCGGTTCGCCTCTCCTGATGGATGTCATGGAACAACTTGATGTGACCGCATCAATTACAACTGAATGCCTCCTGCCCATCGGTGCGGGCTTCGGGCTCTCTGCCGCGGCATTGCTTGCAACCCTTACTGCGGTGAACCGGCTGTATAACCTGGGCATGGATCCGGAAGAAATTGCTCAGTGTGCCCACAGGGCTGAGCTTGAACACCGCACCGGACTTGGTGATGTAGCGGCCTGCCAAGGAGGGGGCAGGGTCACCAGACACGGGCCGGGGATTCATGGATTCATTGAACGGAGATTTGATATGCCTGGACCATTGTATGCCGTGAGTTTCGGACCTATCCATACCCCGTCCGTGTTGGGTTCTCCTGAACAGATGGAACGCGTGTCATCTGCATTTCCCAAAACAACACCGGCTGACGGGATGGATTTTTTCCACCTCTCGCGTTGTTTTGCCGAACAGAGCGGACTTATTACCCGTGAAGTAGACGAGGTTACCCGGCTTTGTGATACTGCCGGCGTGCCCTCAGGTATGACGATGCTGGGCAACGGTGTTTTTGCCTACGGCAGGAAAGCACGAGATGTACTTCTGCCATTCAGCCCCGTGTATGAATTTTATGTCGCTGATGCCGGAGCCCATGTTCTTGAGGATGTCGTATGATACCAAAGGACCATCCCCGCTATCGTTCTCTTGTGACCCGCGAACACCTTGCAAAATGTGCACAAGCCGGCATTGTTTCATGGGAAGGACTTACTGCCCACGGGCGCGGTGAGGCATTTGATTATCTGATAGGAGAAAGGACAACCCCAAGCGCTCTCCTTTCCGAGAGGACTGTTGCGGCAATGCTCCTGTCGGCCATGAATCCGGTGATTTCCGTGAATGGTAATACGGCAGCTCTAGCAGCAGAAGAGATTTCTGAACTCCAGAAAGCATGCAGGGCCCGTGTTGAAGTGAATCTTTTTCACCGGACAGAAAAACGCGTGGAGATGATCGAGAATCTTCTCCGCGATTCAGGAGTGAATGTATCTTCCGGCAAAGCAGAGAAATTGCTCCCCCTTTCCCATGACCGGGCATGGTGCCGCAGAGACGGGTTGTTCTCCGCTGATGTTGTGCTCATACCGCTTGAGGACGGTGACCGCTGCGAGGCTCTGGTCGGGATGGGAAAGACCGTGATCGCTATCGATCTGAACCCGCTCTCCCGCACAGCCCGATCAGCAACCCTTACGATAGTGGACGAACTGACCCGGGCAATTCCACAGATTACCAGGGCATGTGGTGAAATTTCCGCTCCTGAACAGGAACAGCTCCTCAGATCGGTTGACAACCATTATCTTTTGTCAGAGGCAATACGTGAGATGACTTTGAGGCTTTCCCATGCTCTGGATTGAGAGATACCGCCCGCAAAAACTTACCGATATTATTGGGCAGGATGCTGTCATCCACCGGCTCTCCTCCTTTGCAGCATCAGGAGTTGTCCCCCACCTGATCCTTTCCGGACCCCATGGGACCGGGAAGAGTGCGGCAATCGAATGCCTCGCAATAGCGCTCTACAAGGAAAACTGGGAGTTAAATACTTCTGTTTTCCAGACTGCCGATCTCTTCTCACAGGGAAAAGCATACCTCGAACAGGACGACCGGTATACTCATCTCTACCAGAAAAACCAGTCACTTATAACGAATTTTAAGTATATCATAAAATGGTACGCTTCTCTCCGTCCGCTTGATGCTGAATTCAAGCTGATGGTCTTTGAAGATGCCCATACACTTACGAGAGATGCCCAGCAGGCACTCAGAAGGATTATGGAACGTGCGAGCAGCACCTGCCGGTTTATTTTTTCCACGACAAACCAGAGCGCCATTATCCCTCCCATTGCTTCCCGCTGCCTGCCACTTTCTTTTTCAACAGTTAATCAGGACATCATGCTCACCCGTCTCCGCACGATACGTGAACGGGAAAATTCATGCCTGCACCCCTGTTCTGATGATGATCTTGACCTGATCGCCCAGGTTGCACGGGGGGACATGCGCCGGGCTATCCTGCTCCTGCAGGTCGCTCTTGAAGCAGGAAGGTGCCAGGATCTTTCTTCACTCGCCCAGTCAGAAACAACAAACGTTGCCGCTTCTGCTCTGGATGCTCTCAGGAAAGGAGATGTGCGTAATGCGATCCGGCGCATGGAATCACTGATAATTGACTACGGGCTTTCCGGTAGTGAAGTATTCCTCGGGATGCGGACCATTATGCAGCGCGAGTATAACCATCCTGCACTCGCAATCGCGCTTGCTGATGCCGAATATCGTCTGCAACATGGTAACAACGAATTTATCCAGATCGGCGCATTTGCCTCCGGCATACAGGAGGTCTTCACATGAGTGCCATTAAGCAGAAAAAAATCCAGGAGCACTATGATACCATTGCCGATGTGTATGACAATCATTATGACGAACGCCGGGGGCGATGCTATTACACGCACCTGAGTATGTATGTCATGGAAGCGCTGCCGCAGCACGGTATACTCCTGGATATCGGGTGCGGAACAGGCCTCTTTGTGGAAAGATATATCGGGGATGGGCGGAGCGCTGTCGGGCTGGATATCAGCAGGAAGATGATCGAACGGGCGCGACGCAGATGCAGGGGATGCGATTATACGGTCGGGACAGGAGAAAAAATTCCGTTTTATGATAATACATTTGATGCAGTTTCAAGCCTGCTTGTATTCAGTTACGTACGGAATCCGGAAGCGATGCTGAGCGAGGCATACCGGGTATTGAAGCCCGGTGGCGCGCTTGCGATCTGTACGCTGGGCAAAAAATTGCTTACCTGCGGAATTCCGGCGATCTACCAGATCAGCGAGAAGATGAATGTACATCATGTTGTTATGAAAAATTTCGGGGAGCGCTATTATGACAGGGAGGAAATGCGTGATCTGTTTACCCGAGCCGGATTTTCAGGCATCCAGACACAATGGTGTTCCTTTGCCCACATCGATATGATTGATCCCATCTTCCTGCTTGCACAGAAGATCGAACCGTTTGTTGAAAAACGCGTGCCCCAGCTTGCCTATAATATCTGTGTAAGCGGGAAAAAACCACAGAACTAGGTTACAGGATTTTTTTCTTATCCATCAGGCTCTTCAACACCCGTTGTTTTTTCCGGATCGCAGCATCGGAAGCACGCATGACTCCGGCTTTCATCTCCTCAAAGTCGCGCATATCTGAATCAACAACCTTTTTCACCGGGGTATAAGCCGATTCCCGGAACCGTGGCGTGAAATCGCATTCCTTCCCGTTGACCATCAGCACAGATTCCGGTCTTCCTTCTTCAACGTACCCGATCTCGTGCATGGTCACTCCTGCAGATTTCACTACGGAGCAGATCTCTCCTGACACTTCCGGAGGGGCGACGATGAGGAGGGCATCGAGGGAGACACCTAGATAATCAATCTCTAATGTTTCGAGCATCTTCCGTACATGCGGTTCCACAAGGCCCCCGATTGCATTTTCATCTATAACGATTCGGCAGCCTGCGGTCTCTGCCATCTCGAATGCATCGCCCCTCAGCCCGCCATTCGTTACATCGGTCATTGCATGAATTTTGTAAAAGACATCGCTCTTCATCAGTGTTTCACAGGCCTCAAGGAAATTGAGATTTATCGTCTGTTCTACAACCTCCGGGAACCCTGAATATATTGCCGCAGTCGCGATGGTCCCTCCACCCGCACCCTCTGTCATCAGCAGGACATCACCAGGGCGGGTAGATTTCCGGGCAGTGAGGTGCTCTGCCACACCAACAGCCCCCACGCAGCCGGTAAGACGGCTTCCAAGCACCATATCTCCTCCGATACGGAGGGTGGAACCGGTGACAAGAGGCACATCCATCACTTCTCCAACAGTCGTAATGCCGGCAGTATAATCAAAAATCTTTGCCACGTCTCCGTCATCCGCTACATGAATATCCGAAAAGAGCATGATCGGTTTTGCTCCCATGACATAAACGTCCCGGAGAGTCGCGCGCGTGACATGAAATCCTGCAAGGAACGGGTAATCGGAAAGGCGGGAATGCATACCGTCAACCGTACAGATAATATACTGGCCACCGGCGCAGACTGCACCGGCATCATCCATCTCATCCACCCCGACCGAAGCCGAAGTTTTTCCGATGATGCGGGCAATCTGGCGATGGGCAAAGAAATCGCCTTTTCCCCGGGATCCTACACCAAACTCCCCCATCTTCACCCCGGCTGGCATGAGTTCAAAAAAATCCCCTTTCAGGCCCCGGGTGTTTTTCACTTCATCAATCACTGCCCGTGCAAAAGCGGATGCATAGGAGGGTTTTACATTTTTTATTTCAATAATAGAATCAGCCAGATTTTTTTGTAAGACACCTTCGTCTGTTCCGTTCGCAATTCTCCTGCGAACATACTCCTCAACATCCATAGGTTTGGGTACGTGCGAAAGGCATAAAAAAGAGGGGTACTGGAGGATGATTTCTTAAAGACATATCTGATTCTTATCTCAGAAGAACGCCCAGGACATTGGAGAAACTTCTGATGGCATCATCAAACTTCCCCGTCTTTAAAAGAGACAGTCCCTTCACCAGACCGGATCGGACATCCTTTACGTCGATATAATATGCCTTGTCAAACGCACGTGCAGATTCTTCAAGCCTGCCAAGCATGAAGCATGAATTGCTCATGACAACCCATGCATCCGCAATGGTTGAATTTATTTCGAGAGCACGTTCAAGACAGAGGACTGCATCTTCATGTTTCCCGAGCATGCTGAGGGAGAGTCCTTTAAGGTAGAGGGCTTTTGCATTCACGGGTTCGATTGACAGGGCACGATCGAGAATATCGATCGTTTCTGAATATCGTTTTAAATTGATGAGGGCTATCCCTTTTTTTATCAGCGCGGAAAAATAAAAAGGATAAATCCGGAGTGCTCTGTCATAGCATATGATCTCTTCTTCGTACCATTTCAGCCTGCCAAAAGCATATCCCCTGTTCACCCATGCCGACAGATAGCGGGGCCTGAGATTCAGTGCACGGTCACAACATTGGATCTCCGCCTCAAACCTTCCCAGCATCCCCAGCGCAACACCCTTGTTGTTCCATGCTGTCGCGCTCTCAGGGTCAATCTGCAACGCGCTTTCACAACACTCGAGTTTGTCCTGAAAGCGACCGAGCATCCCAAAAGCGAATCCCTTGTTGTTCCATGCATCGACACAATAGGGATCGAGAGAGATTGCTTTCTCGCAACACTCGATTTCCTCGTCATACCGCCCTAATTTCCCGAGGGCGAAACCCTTGCCGGCCCATGCGAGCGCAAGATTTGGATCCAGGGAAAGTGCATGAGAAAATGCTAACAGAGCGTCCTCATGCCTGCCTTCCCTCCCGAGAGCATGTCCCTTAAGATAAAATTCATAACCATTTTTATGGGACTGCGAATTTTCTGCTCGTTCCGGTGATTCAGACATTGAAGGAGATCCATGTGAACAGGATTGGGTATTTATCAAAAGCTTAGTGTAAGAGATATTTATGTTAATGGATTATATTGCACATAGCCAGAGTTACTCTCCCTTTACAGCAAGGCATCAGGATCACGGGTACCAGAAGTAACGTGGGAAAACTGGAACAATTTAATGAACCAATCCTGTCGGATTATACTACGCTTTAATCGATGGAGAATCTTTGTACTTATTCCGCAGAAACGATAACGCTGCCTCTGAATCATTCGGTGTTATCCTCATGGTGGCAGTCACTATTCTCCTCGCGCTCCTCATTCTCCTCCTGATCAATATCCAGCCATTTGCATGGAACATGGAAAGGAAGATCCCGGAAATTTTTACCATTACTGCCGTCGAGAGTACCGATGAAATAACCGGACACCTGAACTTTGACAGTCGTGTAATTCTTCTTCATACTGGTGAAATTGCCTATCAGAATAAGAATCTTACGGCGAGATTTTTTAAAAACGAACAACCGGTATCCTGCACGATTATAACAATGAACGGGCATGATTTCATCGATACAACCCATTTTGGTGTCCAGTGGATGGGGGGCTCGGGATGTTCCGGAGAGACCTGGAATCCCGGAGAGAGGATCTGCATAGATTTCACGGACGGGACATTTCACCCGGGCGACAGGTTACAGGTGGATATTCTTGACAAAAACAGGGATGTAATCATCTCACGACATGTATTCAGGTATGAATAACATCCCTCTATACCTTGAAATAATGGTTCTGTTATTCATCCAGTCGTTTAAAAACACCTTTTTTTACCTTGAGGATTTTACATTCAGGACAGCGCCATGTATCGGGGAGTTCCTCAAAGGGGGTGCCGGGAGGAATCCCTGCTTTGGGATCTCCTTTTTCAGGATCATAGATATAGTGGCATTCGAGACAGACCCATTGATGACATTTAACGAGCGTTGACATTTTTTTAGCCTCTCCATTCCATGTACTGCGGAAAAATTATATTTTTCTCCTGTTATTATGAATTTTCTTTTCCATGCAGAGTTATTTTACGATACTCCGGATATCAGGAAGCTGGAATCAGATTCCGTGCACAGAGTCGTGCAACCCGGAGCGGTTCCGGTATCTTCCCCTCCACTGTGAAATCATTACAGAGACGTGCCCCGTCACTGACCTCAATCCCCCAGCACCTGATGAAGATCGTCTGCTTTGTATGAAGTTCTACCCTGATGCGTTCTCCCAGGTTCCTGTACGCGGAGATTCGTTGGATATCCTCAGGA
>JBGOZZ010000060.1:0-6860 GCA_041480465.1 Methanoregula sp.
CATCCCCTTGATCAGCTTGTTGACCTTATCGATCACTTTGCCGAGCCGGATCTGCATCTCCATCTCGTCAACTTTCAGCTCGTTGATGAGACGGTCGACCTTGTTGATGAAGAGAACGGGACGCACCTGCTCCTTTAATGCCTGCCGGAGCACGGTCTCGGTCTGGGGCATGGTGCCTTCAACCGCATCTACAAGCACTACTGCACCATCGACAGCACGCATTGCGCGTGTCACGTCGCCACCAAAATCGACGTGACCAGGCGTATCGATCATGTTGATCAGGTAGTCCTGGCCTTCATATTCATGCACCATCGAGACGTTCGAGGCATCGATGGTAATACCCAGTGCCTGCTCCTCGGCATCCGAATCCATGAAGAGCTGCTTGCCGGCGAGTTCTTCTGAAATAATGCCGGCACCTGCAAGCAGGTTGTCCGACAGGGTCGTCTTACCGTGGTCGATGTGTGCCACAATACCGATATTCCGAATGTGCTTCGGATCCTTCATGAGCTCAGTTACGCGCTCAACCGATTTTTTGCCGCGGACCATGAAAATAACCTCAAAAAAAGATATTACCGGGCGGATTTTGCAATGCGCTCGCGTTCTTCCTTTTTACCTACTGAGTAACATTTGATATCGCCCTTTGAGGCGGCAATCAGTTCATCGGCGAGGATTGCACTTGCTTTCTTCTTGCTCGAACGCGATCCTTTCAGGGTTGCTTCAGCAATAAAACCGATTGCGGAATCGACCCTGCGCAGCGGGGCAGTGTCGACAGATTTCGGGACATTGATACCACCATATTTCAGACGGACCGTTTCTTCTCTGGGACCGGAGTTTGCGATCGCTTCTACGAGTACTTCAATAGGGTTGCGCTTGGTCTTTTTGTTGATCGTTTCAAACGCTTCACGCACGATCCGGATGGTCATCTGTTTTTTTCCGGTATTATTTTCGGTCTGCATCAGGCGGTTGATCAGGCGCTCTACTATCGGCATGTTAGCCTTGTTGAACTCCTGTTTTGAAAATTTGCCGCAGGAATGGGGTATGATCAGTGCTGTCAGGTTCACATAGCGGACAAGACCCGGGTCCTTGACCGTGACTTCGCTTGCATCCCACTTGTTAAAGAGTAATTTCTTTCCTTCTGTTTCAGTCATGCAAAATCACCTGCGCGGTTTCTCCTTCCGGCCAATAACCATTTCATGGAGGCAGACGTTGTTGACCTTTGTAACCACATACCTGACCCCGGGAATATCTCCCATCGAACGTCCGAGACGCCCCCCAATACCCTCGATCTCGACTTCGTCGTGCTCATCGATGAAGTTGATTGCACCGTCTCCCACTGCAAATGCGCTGACCTGGCGACCGTTCTTGATGAGCTGCACCCGCACGCACTTGCGAATTGCGGAGTTTGGCTGTTTCGCTTCAACACCGATCTTTTCCAGCACAATGCCTCTCGCCTGTGGAGCACCTTCAAGAGGGTCAGATTTCACATCGAGATTAAGTTCACGACGGGCATAATTCTTGTCTGCCCACCGGAACTTATTTGAGTCCCGAACCAATTTTCTGGCTGCAAATTTACCCTGTCCCATTAAATAGCCTCATTTTAGTTATTTTTGTGGATACCGATCACCCACACTGAGATATATACTAACGCAGGTGTCCGATTTATAAATTGTGGCATCCCACCTGCCTGTCTTATACTATTATACCGCACGTATAATAATATTATATCCTGCGCCGGCCAATACATTAGGATGAAAGTCGGGATCTATAAAGAGGTTCAGATCGATGCGAGCCACCGCCTGCTCCATTACAAAGGTAAATGCGCCAACCTTCACGGACACCGCTGGAAGGTTGAGGTGTGGATCGAGGGAGTTCCCGACGCAATCACCGGAATTCTGGTGGATTATACTGTCATCAAGGATCTTATCGGAAAATATGACCACCAGATTATCCTGAACCGCGATGATCCGATGGTTTCCTGCATTGAAAAATTCCAGCGCGTTATAACTACTCCAGGCGATCCCACAAGCGAACTGCTTGCGGTCCTGATTCGTGAAGATCTCCAGGATTATTGCAGGAAGCAGGGAATAATGGCTGACGTGACGAAGATCCGAGTCTGGGAATCCCCTCACTGTTATGCTGAACTCAAATCCCAATACCCTTTGGCTGAGATACTCCATGAAGGTCGCTGAAATTTTCAGGAGTCTCCAGGGAGAAGGCAAAAATCAGGGAAAACCCTGCCTTTTCATCAGGTTCGCGGGGTGTAACCTGCACTGCTCATGGTGTGATACGGCATACGCACAAAGTGGCGGAATTGAGATGAGCATTGATGCTATTCTTGAACATGCTTGGCACCAGAATCCTTCCTATATCTGCATTACTGGAGGAGAACCACTCCTGCAGGCTGATGAACTTGAACAGCTGCTGATCTTGCTCCATGGGAGGGGGACCGCTATCGATATAGAGACTAACGGCACAATTGATTTCACTCGGGTGCAGCCGTACGCCTCGGTATGCATGGATGTCAAATGCCCGTCCTCTGGGGAGCAGAGCGACATTCGCCTGCTTGATACATTGCGCCCACAGGATACGGTCAAGTTTGTAGTACAGGATGAGACGGACTGCCAGTACGCCCGGGATATTATCACCAGCCACCAGATTCCGGGTGAGATCTTCTTCTCTCCCGTATTTGGCAGCGATTATGGACCACTGGTACGTTTTATTCTGGTCAATAACCTCCCGGTGCGGTTCCAGGTCCAGTTGCACAAACTCATCGGGGTAAAATAATGAAAGCAGTATGTTTACTCTCCGGCGGGATGGATTCATCTACGCTTGCCTATGTAGCAAAGAGCAGGGGGTACGATATCCTTGCCCTCCACCTGAACTACGGGCAACGGACCGAGCGAAAAGAACTGGCATGTGCAAGAAAAATTGCCGGCCTGCTGAACGCAGAGGCATTTATCGAAATCAACCTGACCTATTTTGCAAAGTTCGGGGCAAGCAGCCTTACCGATAAAAAAATTGCAGTTGAGGCTTATGATCCCGGGCGGATACATATGCCCAATACGTATGTCCCGTTCCGGAATGCAAATCTCCTCTCAATAGCAACGAGTTTTGCCGAAGCAAGGAGTGCTGATGCAATCTTTATCGGTGTCCAGTCTCTCGATTACAGCGGATACCCCGATTGCCGTCCACAGTTCATCGAGGCGTTCCAGAAAGTGATTGATCTTGGCACAAAGGATACGACGGAAATTACTCTCTTTGCTCCTTTTATCACCATGACCAAGACGGATATCCTGAAGGAAGGCTTAAATCTCGGTGTTCCTTATGAACACACCTGGTCCTGCTACCGTAACGAGGAAAAAGCCTGTGGCACTTGCGGGTCTTGTCATTTCCGCAAAGATGCATTTGCAGCAATAGGCAGGCAGGACCCCATACAATACGAGGTTTAAATGGAGATATTCCGTGGCAGACGGCTCTGGATCGAGAAGCGCACGATCCGGCTTCCCCAGGGAACTGAACATGAGAAGGTGATCGTCCACCCGAACAACGCAGTTGCAATCTTCCCGGTTGATCATGACCGCTGCAAGCTGCTGAAACAGTACCGTTTTGCGATCGACCAGTACATCTATGAAGCACCGGCAGGGACCATAGAGCCGGGTGAAGATCCAAAAGAGACTGCACGGAGGGAACTTATCGAGGAGACAGGGTTTACCGCAGAGAAGATAGTTCCAAAGGGGTTCATTTACACGACACCCGGCTATACAGATGAGAAGATCTTTTTATTTGAGGCCCGGGACCTGTCACCATCCGATGAGTTCGGGAAAGATGAGGACGAGATAATCGAAGTAATAAATATTCCAACCAGTGATCTTAGAGGAATGATCCAGGATGGGACAATAGTTGATGCCAAGACCATCTGCCTGATCCATCGCTGCCTGGAGTGCTGAACCATGCGTACTGATACTATAGCAGCAGGAATTCTTGTTATATTCATTGTCTTTGCCGGCTGCATAGGAAACCAGACCACATCATCGTATTCTGTTGACAGCAAAGGTATCCTCTCAGTTTCGTGTGCTCCCGTGACAACCAGTGAAGAGATACTGTTCAAAAACAATTCGTACACTAAAACAAGGATCCTCCTGCACACGCAGACAGGGGATGTGGTTGCGTATCTTGCCGCACCGCAACACCCCAAAGCGGCGATTGTCTATGTACCCGGAGCCGGCGAAAAACCTGCCGGTCATGAAGAACGCATGGCCCGGTACGCTGCTGCGGGGTATGCATTCTTCTTCGTCGATATCCGCGGTAATGGCGGGCAGACACCCGGCTACCCGTTTAACCCTCAGCTGGATTTTTCTCTCTTTGAAAAAGGCAACTGGCCACAGTACTACTTGACAGTCTGTGATCTCGTTGCATCGCAACAGATCCTTTCTGAACGGTTTTCTGTTCCGATATACGCAATGGGATCCAGCAACGGCGGTCGCTATGCAGCGGTTGCAGCCGGCGTTGATCCGGACTTTGCCGGATACGTGGGAATCTCCACCTCGGACTGGGGGATACTTGATTCAGCAATCCAGCAGGGTTATACGGGAAATCCGATACGGTTTGCAGCTTCCATTGAGCCGGGCACGTACTTTGCAAAAATATCCCCTCGCTCAGTGTGGATTTTCCATTCAAAAAATGACCCGGTTATCCCGTTCGAAGATGGAGAACGGTTTTTTGAGCGTGCACTGGAACCTAAAACATTTATTGAATTTGCCGGAGATCACGGTATAAATTCGGATGTCGATGAACGGATCCTTATGCAATGGGCGCAAATTTATGGCACGCGAGAATGAATAGGTAATAGCTTCAGAGAGGTTGACGTCCGGCAATGGCAGAAGAATCAGACATGGATGATGCGCGCAAGCGGTATGATTTTAAAAAGACCTTAGAAAAGCTCCAGTCGCAACAGGGAGACGGAACAGAGCTTATCACGCTTTATATCCCGCCTGACAAGCAGATTTTTGACGTCACCAACCAGCTCAAGGACGAATTCGGACAGTGCGCCAACATCAAGAGCAAGCAGACCCGCACGAATGTCCAGAGCGCTATCTCCTCCATCCTATCACGTCTCAAATACTATAAACGCCCTCCGGCAAAGGGACTGGCGGTCTTCTGCGGGACAGTCAGACTCTATGGTGACCGCACTGATCTCCAGTGCACGATCATTGAACCGCCCGAACCACTCAACCTCTACATGTACCGCTGCAGCTCAAATTTCGAGCTGGACCCGCTCAAGCAGATGCTTGAGGAGAAGTATGTCTACGGGCTCCTTGTCCTTGACCGGCGGGAATCATACTGGGGATTTTTGCGTGGCAACCGCATTGAACCCATCGGAGGCGCGACCTCTACGGTGCCCGGCAAGATGCGAAAAGGCGGCCAGTCGGCAGCCCGCTTTGGCCGTCTTCGTGAAATCGCCATCAACGAATTCTATACAAAAGTCGGGGAGCGGTCGAGTGCGATATTTCTCGCAGAGAAGGATTTTTTCGAGCGGTTTAAAGGTGTACTGATTGGGGGACCGAGTCCGACAAAAGAAGAGTTCGAAGCAGGGAGTTTTCTGCATCACGAGATCCAGAAAAAGATCATCGGGCTCTTCGATGTTGCCTATACCAACGAAGACGGACTTGCAGAACTCGTTGATGCAGCAAAAGATGCGCTTAAGGGCATGGGAGTTGTCAAGGAAAAGGAGTTCATGCAGCGGTTCTTAAAAGAACTCGTCAAAGACGCCGGACTTGCCGCGTATGGTGAGGAAAGTATCCGGAAAAATCTTGATATCGGTGCTGTTGACACCCTCCTGCTCTCAGCAAACCTCCGCAAATCCCGGCTCCGGGTAAAATGCCAGAGCTGTGACTACACCCACGAACGGACCATAAATGTCGAGCCGGGAAAGACTGTCAGGGATATTGATCTGGGTTCCTGCCCGAAATGTACCGCCCCAATCATCCTTGAAGAAGAGACAGATATAATTGACGAACTGGCAAAACTTGCAGATGCGAGCAGCGCTAAAGTGGAGATTATCTCCGATGATTTCGAAGAGGGGTCGATACTCTTTACTGCATTCGGAGGAATTGCGGCAATCCTTCGCTACAGGACGGGATACTAAATGAAAGACTATGAAGACCCCTTCAAAAAAAGAAAAAATGTCATTGCTAAAGTGCTGCAGGAGTCAACCGGTGAACAGGACGTCCAGTTGCTTAACGGGGGAGAACATGCTGATCTCGCTTCAACTATTACCTTTACCCTGGCTAAAAATCAAAAAACATCCCCGGTTCAGATAGCAGAGAATCTCGTAAAGATATTAAATAATAATCCTGAATTTCAGGCAATCGGTGCGCGTAGTGAAGCAAAAGGGCCCTATATCAATTTCATCCTGGATACCTCATACCTTATTGAATCTCTACAGGCCGCGGTAAAACCCGGGTATGGTTCTCTCATAAAAAAGGGAATCCGTATCGTGCTCGAGCATACCAGTGCCAATCCGAATGGTCCCCTCCATGTCGGGCATATCAGGAACTCGATCATTGGTGACACACTTGCCCGGGTATTCAGGAAAGCAGGTTATGGGCTCGAAGTACAGTACTATGTCAATGATATGGGACGCCAGATTGCAATTGTGGTATGGGGATTTTATAACCTCGACAATACCCGCCAAGACGGGGAAAAAGAGTATGCCCATATTGCTCGGGTGTATATCACAGCCAACCGGGAGATCGAGAAGGATCCGTCCATAACCCAGCAGGTAAACACCCTGATGCAGCTCGTGGAGCATGGCGATCCGGCAACAGTAAAGAAGTTCCGCAGGGAAGTCTCCCGATGCC
>JBGOZZ010000061.1:0-6831 GCA_041480465.1 Methanoregula sp.
GCTGCGTTAACCGGAATTTCACCTGAGGTGATCAAGGAACTAAAAGCAGGAAAACCTCGTACAATCGAGCTGCAGAGCATGCATAATATCGTAAGCATTGCCGGCGTAAAACCGGGTCCTGATTCCCACATCTTCATGACCTCAGTTGATCTCGAGGACCTTGATCCGGGAGACCATGGAATTTGTGTCATCGTGGTTGCTACTTCGGTAGCCATGAAACGGATGGTGGAGTTCTCGCATGGTCTGTATTATGAGGAGCGGGAGCGGATGTCTGCCCGAATCCAGGTGAAGTATTGTGCTTCATCGGTTGTCAAACAGGTCTATCGCGAGGGAGTATTCGGGCCGACAACCGTTGAAGTGATCAAATCATCCTGCTATCATGCCGGATAACCTTCATTTTTTCTCTAAATCTTTTAAAATTCGGGATTTTTCCAGAAGAGTAATTCTTTCCGGGCATCAATAGAGAATTATACTAAGAATCTTTCCCGTTTTCCTGGTCCGTCAGGCCGTATTTTTATTTCCTGAGCACCACAAGCCCAAAACCGACCGCCCCGATAATTGCCAGCGCACTCAGGGAGGATGCAGGAGTCGGTGTGCCGCTCGGCCACGGGGTTGGCACTTTGGCGGTTGATGTTTTAGCGATCGTGGTTTTTACCGTAGTTGCCGTCGCTATGGTAGTCATGATCGTCGTATCAGTTGCCTCAGCCTGAAGTGTTGCATAAACATCAGTTCGCGCACCGGAAGTTACGGAAATACGTTCTGACCAATCCTGATAACCGATCTTCTGTACCAGAACCCGGTACGTACCGTGAGTAATATTATAGAGTGTCAGAGGTGTTTTTCCCTGGTATTCAGTATTTAAAAATACAGCCGCGTTCGAAGGATTTGACTCCACCTGGATACTGCCGTTGGTTACCTGCGCAGTGGTTGTCGCGGTGGCAATCATGGTGACAGAAACTGCACTGGTTGCATTATCATTTACTATCACATTCTGGGAGTAATCCTGGTATCCTGTCAACTGTAATAAAATGTAGTGGGATCCGCTTGTGACACCCCGAATAGTAGTTGGTGTAGTCGTACCGGTACCTATACCGTCGACAAGGATTGTTGCCCCGGATGGTACGGAACTTACGGTAATATTACCCGTTGCTGCTGTCAAAGATGGAATTAACAGTATTGCTGTCAGGACCATACATACCAGAAGACACATTTTTTTATTCATTATTTACCCCGGTCATCCAATCCAGTTAAAAGAACTTGCAACCGTCATCAGATATATTTTGCTTAATTTATTTTTCCTTCATGGCTTCTTCCCAGGACGCATGACACAGATTAATTATACCGGAGCGCGAATGTTATTGACGTCAGATGGGGCTTGTGGCTTAGCTCGGACATAGCGCCGGGCTTCTAACCCGGATGTCGGGGGTTCGAATCCCCCCAGGCCCGTTTTTCATGGTTCTCCTTCCTTTTCTATCGGGTTCGTATGATATATTAAAGCTCAAATACCATCGGGAATAATCATGGAACATCTGTACCTGATCGGAGATAACGGAGGAATATCCTGGTGGACTTGAAACCCCCGCACTATCTCATCGACTCCATTTTCGAATGGAATTACGGTAATGCTACGTACTATGTCACTGCAGCAATGCTGTTCGTCGTCGCTCTAGCCGGATTGCTCATACGAAACGACATCTTCCGGGCGCGATGGGCTTTTGTCGCAGTAGCTCTTGCCCTGTTGCCTGCACTCTGCGAATGGATCATTGGCATAAGGTTTCCCTGGCCGATGAAATTCCTGCTCACGCTTGCCCTCCTCATGCACATGGCAGGAGGAATCTTCCTGTTCTATTTCACGCTCTATCCCATTTATGACAAGGTATGCCATCTCGTCGCTGCGATGGGGATCGCATTCTTGGTCTTCGTATTCATTCTCGTTCTGGGAGGGTTGCATGGTAGAAATTTCAGGAGGGAGGCGGTGGTCGCATGCGTATTTACCACCGTTATGGTTCTGGGACTCGCGTGGGAATATGCAGAACTCCGGCTTGATATCCGGTCGGGTTCGACATATTTTGTCAACCCGTACGACTCCGTCTTCGATATGATCTTCAATATCATCGCGACCGCATACGTGGCAGCCAATCTAAACGGGTACCTAAAGCAGGAGTCGCTGATCAGTCTGTACAGAAGGTGGATTCACTGGAGAGGAAAGGCACCTTGACTGTCGGGAAAAGAAGAATCACGAATCCCTTCTGCCTTATCTTTCCGGCAGAGGTTCGTACTCCTCGCCTTCATCAGGGAAAGGAACTTTCGCTGGCAAATGCAGTATCTCATGTATGAAAGGGATCTCCTCTGGGATCCCGACCGCCCAGGGAAGCCTCGCCCATCCTGTCCTGTTGAGGAGCAGGCTTGTACCGACTGCAAGCATCAGGAGAACCATCCCGACCGCAAGCACCTCGGTGTTTGCTACGCTGAAAAAATCTCTCGAATTCGGGAGCAGACCGATGCCCACCTCCTGTGGAGAAACGGGCCAGAAGACTGCCGAGGATGGGTTGTACGTCAGGGCATCTTCCAGCAGGTGTGCCGCAAACCCGGCCCCTCCAAAGAACGCGCATTCCGAGAATTTCAAGCCCTGCCACCGGGCAAGAACGATCCCGGCAAGGATGGCATAAACAAGGAGCGCTCCCATGGTATGGAAATACCTTGAATGCTCAACCATGTGCGGGATGAACCCTGAAGTGAACTCCAAAGGATGACGGATAACATCAAAAATACCGTCGATATCGGGCATGCACCCGCTTACGACGACGATGAGCGTACACCATCCAGCTCCCCTCGGTTTTAAGAGCATGACGGCAACAATCGCAAATGCAAGACTGTAGACGATATGCTCAATGTACATTAACACAAATGGGAAGGAAACAATCTTATACATACCCCTAGAGGCAGCATGGCCGGACATGTGAGGCCGGTTCCTTCACACACGGAGGAAAGAAAAGAAAAAATTACTCGGCTGCTGGCTCTGTGTCGGCTATGTCTATAGGCTTTTGCAGGATCTGGACATCCATGATGTTGTGCTGGCGCTGGGCGAGTTTTTTTGCTTTGAAGATGTTCTTCCCATCCTTACCGATCGCAATACCACGGTCTTCATCCCGGACCTCGACCTGAACGGTCTGTTCTTCAGGTTCACCTTCAAACAGGATTGAAGTAACCTGTGCCGGCAAGAAACAGTTTTTAATGAACTGTTCGGGGTTACTGTTGTATTCCACCACCTCAATCTTCTTGCCCATTACTTCTGAAGCTTTTTTAATCGAGGCCCCTTTCTTCCCGATCGCTAATCCCATGTCACCAGGATTTATCACAAAGATCAGGCGTGCATTGCGCTCGTCAACAACACAGTCACGGCTTCCCGCGCCGGTAAGACTCTCAAACTGGGAGATCAGACGCATACAGTCTTCAGTCAGTTTAACTTCAACCATATCATACCCTCTTAAGCGAGAGAATGTCTGATTCGCCCGGGGTAACTATAGCAAGCGTGCTTACCATAAATGGTTTACCGCATGCCTTGCCAAGTGCTACGCTTGAGCCCTCAAAGGTGTGGATAAAAAGATTCTCATAGCCCGAAAGTTTTGATTTGAAGGTCGCCGGACAATTACCCGCAACGACGATCATCTGGGCTTTACCCTCTTTTATGCATTTTTCCGTGTTGTTCTGGCCAAGAATTACATTTCCTGTCTTGATGGCTCTTCTGAGTGAAGCATTAAAATCCATGTACAATTCCTCTGGTTTTTCAGGTTTGATGTTCTAATTATCGTGTTGTCTGACTGCGATGAGTTTAACATCGCCGGTACCGAGCAGAATCGGCTGGCCGACAATGACATTTTCGGTGACACCGCTCAGTTCATCGATTTCATTTGCCACGGCAGCATCAAGCAGGTGATTGACGGTGACTTCAAACGCCGCCCGCGAGAGAACACTTTCCTTCTCACCGGCAATGCCATGTCGCCCGATCTGCTTGACTTCGCCTTCCATACACATCATGTCGGAAACGAGCATGATATGGCGGACATCAACAAGGATACCCTGCTCATTAAGCGTGGATACTGCTTCGTGGATGATGGCATTCCGCGCTGCCTCGATACCGAGAACTGACGCAATTTCACTGATGTTGTTGGTACGTGTCCTTGTGGTGTCCACCCCAACAACATCAAATACATCTTTTATGTTGGAACCTTCAGTATAAAGTATATACTCACCGGTCTCTTTTCTGACGACGACACGCAGAATATCATCGATACCCTGCACGATGACATTTCTTACATGTTCGGCGAGCTGGAAGAGGTTCTGGTAACTCTCCTTGTTTTTTGGAGAAAAGATGATAGTCGATGTCTCATCATTGATGTCATGTTCAAAGTCACGGTAATGCCGACGGTCGCGGATCTTTCTCGGAGCTGTTTCCATTATCTCCGCAGGTGAGATCTTTCGTTTTTCGCAGACTTTGGTGTTCAGATGCACGATCACGTGCATGTTCTCCATGTCAGTTGTGATATCCCCGAATTCATGGAGAGGAGCTGCTTCAATCTGCCAGCTGACTTCACGTGCCCGGTCACGGTCATTGCAGTACTCTTCCTCCAGATAGACGGTCATGGTCGGAGTGCTGGGCTCTTTCCTTGCATCCATGATCTCAATAAGCCTGGGGAGACCCAAGGTAACGTTAATTTCAGCAACACCGGCATAGTGGAACGTACGCATGGTCATCTGCGTACCGGGTTCCCCAATCGACTGGGCTGCAATGACCCCCACGGCCTCGCACGCCTCAATTCTTGTTGAAAGGTATTCTTTGAGTACCCGCTCGAGTATCAACCGGAACTGGGAATCCGTGATCTCTTTGTTGTCGAGAAATTTGTGCAACTGATCCTTGGTCTTCTTAGGGAGGTCTGCTGCTTCTATCTTCTTATCAAACTTTTCTGCAAGCGGCATCAGACTTCCTCCTTGAGAATACTCTCAACAATACCTTTGACATCGACCGGATCGCCAAACGCGCTCTTGGTTGGATCAGTACTGTCCTCGCCATACTGGAACTGGATAATTCTTCCCCCGGTTGATCTCACCGTACCATCATAAGCGACCTTGAGATCCTGCAATGCGTTGATCATTCTTCTTTGAAGGTATCCGCTCTGTGAAGTACGGACTGCAGTATCTACAAGCCCTTCACGCCCACCAATGGCGTGGAAAAAGAACTCGGTCGGGTTAAGCCCGCCCTTGTAACTATGGGCGATGAACCCATGGGCATCAGAACCGCGGTCACCTTTCTTGAAATGCGGGAGGGTGCGGTCATCATAGCCTCGGACGATTCGTTCACCACGAACGGACTGCTGCCCTATACACCCTGCCATCTGCGTAAGGTTCAGCATCGAACCCCGCGCACCGGATACAGCCATTACGACAGCGCTGGTGGCAAGGCCAAGGTGCCGCCCGGCTATCTGACCGGTCTGGTCACGGGCTTTTCCGAGCACCTGCATAATCTGCATCTCGAGCGTCTCTTCAACAGTACGCCCGGGCATGGGTTCAAGCTGCCCGTCTTCATATATTTTGATCCGTCGTGTGACATCGGTCGCCGCACTCCTGAGTACTTCATCGATCTGACCATATTCGGTCTTGGACAGGTCTTCATCATCAATACCAAACGAGAACCCGTCAAACATAATCGCACGGATCGAGAGTTTTGTCAGGTCGTCAATGAAATCTGCAGCACGGCGCATGCCGTAGTGACGAATGATACGGTTAACAATCTGGCCATCGAATGCCCCGATCGCCTTCTTATCGATAGTGCCTACTTCCAGGATTCCATCGATGATCCGGACATACGCATCACGCTCGCACATCTCCTTTTTACAGATATCGCAGTTCTGGCATGAACTTGCACGGAAGACCATGTTCAGCTGGTCAGGCAGGATCGTGGAAAAGACCTGCTTGTTGCTCCAGTACTGGATACCCCCCTCTTCCTTGCCGGCAGGGGGCATATGTTCCACGTGAGCATACCGGAGCATATAGAGTGCTTCTTCCTTGGTAAACCACCGGACACCATGCGTGAGCATGAATATACCGGATACATGGTCGTGAATACCACCAATGATCGGGCCGCCAAAGCGGGGCGACAGGATATTTTCATGGACAGAGAGGAGGATGGTTGCCTCGGCCCGTGCTTCTTCAGTCTGAGGCACGTGCATGTTCATCTCATCACCATCAAAATCTGCGTTATAGGGCGGGCAGACGGCAGGGTTGAGCCGGAAAGTCCTGCCTTCCATGACTTTGACCCGGTGGGCCATGATGCTCATCCGGTGCAGCGATGGCTGACGGTTGAAGAGTACCACATCCCCGTCACGGAGCTGGCGTTCTACAGTATAGCCGGGTTCGATCATGTCAGCTACTGTATCAAGATTACCGTCGGCGAGCCGTAGTTTCCGGTTGTCAGGCCGGATCACGTAATTGGCACCGCAGGGTGCGTTGACGTCCGGACGAAGGGGGCCGTTTCGCACGATCTGCCTGAGCTCATCAATATTATGGACGGTAACCCGGACAGGAATGGTCATCTCGTTTGCAACTGCACGCGGGACACCCACCTGCGAGACCGAGAGATTCGGGTCCGGCGAAATAACCGTACGGGATGAGAAATTCACCCGCTTACCGGAGAGCGAACCGCGGAATCGCCCATCCTTGCCTTTCAGGCGCTGGGAAAGGGTCTTTAAGGGTCTGCCACTGCGGTGGCGTGCAGGGGGGCAGCCCGCCACTTCATTGTCAAGGTAGGTAGTTACATGGTACTGTAAGAGTTCC
>JBGOZZ010000062.1:0-6801 GCA_041480465.1 Methanoregula sp.
GTAAATCCGGAGTGATTCTGATAATGACACTGAGAGCATTGATACAGAAACGGGGACCTATCAAAAAGATTGGAGTTATCGGCATGGGTTATGTGGGCATTCCCGCTGCGGCGCTCTTTGCTGATTCGCCTGCGTTTGATTTTGTCTACGGTTTCCAGCGCGACTCGCAGTCGTCCGGTTATAAGATTGAAATGCTGAACCGTGGTGAAAGTCCTCTCAGAGGTGAAGAGCCCGGACTGGAAGAACTCCTCAAAAAGGTCGTTGCAGCAAAAAAATTTTCCTGCACTTCCGATTTCACAAAAATCGCCGGACTTGATGCGGTAACGCTTTCGATCCAGACACCGTTTTTGAGCAAGGAAGATCTCCTCCCTGATTTTTCCGCCCTTACAGAAGGAATAGAGCTGGTTGGACGACATCTCTCGCCAGGAATGCTGGTGGTTCTTGAATCCACTGTTACACCAGGTACAACTGTTACGCTTGCCAGGGAGATACTTGAACGGGATTCCGGACTGAAGGCGGGTGTTGATTTTGCTCTCGCGCACGCACCGGAGCGGGTAATGGCAGGGAGGCTCCTGCGCAACATACAGGAACATGATCGTATAGTCGGGGGGATTGATGCAGTGAGTACGCAGCGGGCCACAGAACTATACATTCCTGTACTCACCCTTGGCAAAATAATCCCGATGTCGGCAACTGCGGCAGAGGTAACAAAAACCACAGAAAATACCTTCCGTGATCTCCAGATTGCAGCGATAAACGAGCTTGCACTCTACTGCGAAGCGATGGGGATCAATGTATATGATGTCAGAAGAGGTGTTGACAGTCTCAAAGGCGAGGGCATTACCCGTGCCATGCTCTGGCCGGGTGCCGGAGTCGGCGGGCATTGTCTGACAAAAGACACCTATCATCTTGAGAGAGGCGTTCAGGTGCTGGGAAAAGACCTTCTCGATTACCCGGCGGGGGAGCCATCTCTCTATGTCCTTGCCCGCCGGATTAATGATTTTATGCCCACCCATATGTTCCGGATCACGAACGATGCCCTGAAACGGGCCGGGCGTCCTTTAAAGGGGGCAAATGTGGCAATTCTCGGGTGGGCGTTCCTTGCCAATTCTGACGATACGCGCAACACGCCATCTGAACCATACCGGGATAACCTTATCCAGGGAGGTGCAACTGTGGCTGTGCATGATCCCCATGTACTGGAGTACCCGGACGTACCCATTCTCCAGAATCTTGATGACACGATGAAAGGAGCAGACGCCATCGTGATCTTTGCCGGGCATCACCAGTATAAAAATCTGGATCCGAATCACATCCGGGCCCTGTCCGGAAGATCGCACCCGGTAATTATTGACGGGCGAAATATGATTGATCCCGACCGTTTCATCAAACACGGATTTATATACAAAGGGATAGGACGTGGCGATAAAAATATGCATAAAATCTTTGATTAATGCTGAAAATTTTTTGCGGTTAATTGCCTTTTGACGCAAAATAAAATTGAATGATTTCCTGCACATTTTAACCACCTGCAATCAGTTGTACCACTTTAAAACCGGTTATCGCGAATCTGAAAACGATAAGGTATAAATCAGAATTTGAAAAATGTAGTACAGAATGCTCATCTCTCTTGCAGCACTGATTCTCTTTTTTTCCCTGATTCCCTACGTGGTTTACTTTTTTGGCATTTATTTCGGCAGAAAACCGGTTCGGGCAATTCCTCTTCGGATATACCCTCACATCAGCATAATTATCTCAGCCTATAATGAAGAACAGGTCATTGGGGAAAGAATTGCAAATATTAAAGAGTGCCATTACCCCACGGAGCGGTATGAATTATTGTTTGTTGACGACTGCTCGACTGATAATACAAAAAATCTGGCAAAAATCTGTCTGGAACGGTCAGGAATAGATTATCAGATAATCGCAAATACTGAACGACTGGGTACTACCAGATCATACAATTCTGCAATTGAGAAGGCGAAATATCCGATCATTGTGACTACCGATGCCGATGTTTTTTTTGAACCCGATGCACTCAATTACCTCATCGGGCGTTTGTTGAGCGATGAAAAAATTGCCGCCGTAACCGGAGAACTCAGACCATTAATGAACACCGGTAGCACAACGATGCTGGAAGGAGTATACCGCTCGTTTTATGGCCGCATGTGTGACTGGGAAAGCGCTCATGAATCGACATATAATTTTAATGGGGCTTTGGTTGCTTTTCGTTCAGATCTCGTCAGCAGGATAAATGACAAACGCGGCGCTGACGATGCGAATACTGCTTTTGAAGCAATCCGGAAAGGATATCGTGCAGTGTATGAAAGTAAATCCATAGTTTATGAGGTAATTCCTCAGAGTTTTAAAACCCAGTACCGGCAAAAAACCCGGCGGGCAACAGGACTCATAGAAGCCACCTTGTCAAATCTTGATCTTCTGGGGGGAAAAAACTGGTTTTGCCGGTTTTTTTACCCGATGAGGATTATTATGTATGTAGTTACACCTGTCCTTTTTTTCATATCTGTTGTTTTATTCTCCCTGGGGATATTTTTTTACAACCCGCTTCTCCTTGTTATCCTGATTCTCGTCCTGTCAGGCGCAGGGATCCTATGGAGAAAAAATCTGATTTTTGCTTTTATCCTGAACCAGTTTTATCTCATGGGAGGCTTACTGAATCTCGGAAAAGATATGCGGGTATGGGAGAGCACGTCAGATAAAAAAAAGGATTCGTCTTGAAAAACCCGGTTTTTTAAGATTACGATTCCGTTTTCATGAAACCAGATGTTACATCGGTCGTTGCGTAGTAAAAAAACGATTATTTTCTTGCAATGGTAATGTATCCGGAATGGCAGACACTGGTTGACGGTCTGGTTCCACGCTTTGAGCGCGTCATCTCCCGTTCGATGAGCTCATACGTGTGCAGTTCAGAAAACTGTCCGCATGCCGCATCAACAGCAATTGCCATCTGCTCTAAAAAAGGGGTATAGCATGCGAGATATCCCCCGGATCTCAGAAGGGAAAGTGCATGCGCAATATGCTCAGGCTGGATTTGCATGTCGAGATGCACAACATCAAACGTCCCGTCAGCTGAGAGGAAATCGGCAGCGACCGCTTCAACATTTTTGAGCTTTGCCTCATTGATGTTCTTCTGTGCAAGGGCAGAGAAATCGGGACGCACTTCATATGTCGTTACAGTTTTTGCAACCCCGCCGAAATAGATCGCGGCAATACCGCTTCCCGTGCCTGCATCGAGTACATCATCGTTGTGATTCATACCTGTGTATGCAATGACCAGTCCGATATCCTTGGGTAGCATCGGTGCACCGGACCGCTTTCCATGAGTAAAAAAATCGGTCGGGCGGGGAATGCGGACAATGAATCTGGATCCGCTGTGGGTTGTCAGGATATCACCGGCTGACGCACCGACCAGCGATCCGAGATCAAGCTGACCTTTATCGGTAGAAAGAGTTCCTGCGCCAGCCCTGGTAAAAAATTCCCTTCCTTCTCCCACGAGAAGGATACGATCGCCGCTTTCGATCATGACCCGGAGAGGAGCATTATCGCTTCGGCAATATCGCCTTTTGTCGATACGAGAGCTTCTTTTGCCTTCTCCTCGGAAACATTAGCCTGTCCTGCAACCATGGTTACATCCTCTTTGGGAATATCCGTTGCCGCTTCCTCAAATCGTGGTTCTCCGATTATCTGGTACGTGGTCGTACCCTGCATGGTCATGGCCGTCACTTCAGCGGCATCGAAGATGTAATTCCCCTTCGGTGTTTTAATGACGATACTGATAACATCCTCAATTTGCTCGACCTGCATGCCGAGCTTCTTCATCATCGCCTTCATCTGGCGTGGATTGATATTTCCCGGAAGCATCCTTCTCACTACCCTGCCGTACTTTTACCGCTACTCCGTAATTAAATGCAAGCATCTCGGCACCTGACAGCGATGCAGCCCCGCATGCAATCAGGCTGTCGTTACCTGAGACGATGAGCACATCGTCCCCCGCGCGGATAGCCGGATCAGCAGCCACTACATGTTTTGCAAAGGCATTTTTTCCCTGTGCTACATACTCTGCCACATCATCACGGATAACGACCCGGTAACCGGGTGCCGGGAGCAGTGACTGGAGACGCTTTGCACCTTCGATACCGAGTGTCAACCTGCCGTCCGAAGCGCGAATGGTAGCAAGGCGCATGCCACCGTCGAGAATCTGGCGGATTCTCCCGGTCGTCGAAAAGATGAACGTGCAGCCTTCACAAAAGAGCCCGGTCCCCACACCGCTGCCGAACTGGTAATCAGCGATTGTCTGGACCCGCCGCAGCGAACTGTTCTCCGAGTATTCTGTTGACACGATTCACAAACTCCAGCTCAGCTGTTTTTGGTATATACGCGCCTGCTGCGATCTTATGTCCGCCACCCCCGCCACCGTATTCAGTGGAGGCGTCATTGAGCGCCTGCTGGAGATCAACTCCCTTCTCCACTACCCGCTCGTTTGTCCGCATTGATACTTTTGTCAGGGCTTTGTCTTCAGGCACTTCGCACATGATCAGGATAGGCTTTGCGCTGTTCAGCTTGGAAAGTGCCATCCCGGCGCCAATACCGACAATGGTATCCGGGTACCGCCCGCCCACATGGATGTATTGCAGATTTTCCAGTTCCTTTACTCCGCTGTCGAGGATAAACTGGAGCAGGTTGCGGATGATTGCACGGTGGTTATTCAGCATGTGTTCGGCATCGCGGTAGGCAATACCGCGGTCGCCCCGTAGAATTGCACCCCCTACCTGCGGTTTTGACCACCGCCCGCAGGCATTGAGCATCGTTGCATATTCCTGTGCATTCCGGAGCGGGGTCCGGGGAATTTCATCAGGGAACCCATACGTTTCCGCAAGGAGCCGATCAACCCGCTCGCCATTGGCGATGAGCTGCTCTGCGAGTGCAGAGATGATGATCCTCCGTTCTTCAACCGGAATTTCCTCCCACACAAACCAGCGCCCGTCAGATTTCTGCTGCCGTATCCCGAGGCGTTTCAGGAACTGTCTGGCGCCTTCAGGATTGTTGCTGATCCCTTTGATGTATGGATCGTCGTTGTATGCGAGCGAAAGGTAGAGAGGACGTGTGGCAGTGCCATAGCAGTTGAGATCTTTTTTTCTGACTTCAACCGACTGATGCCGCACCCCATCCTCGACAATAATGTCACGTGCAGGGCCTACCAGCCCGCACTTCTCCCGCGCCATCATATCCCCGACATTACCGATGACGGCGAGTTTGGCGAGATCGATGTTAGCATTGTCCAGCTGTTTTGCAATGAGGTAGGATACCCCGGCTGCGCTCATCCGGGTGTGACCGTAAGGCAGGCAATTCACCTGGGTGTACTGCCGTTCGCATGGCTGGCTCACATGGTGATCGACGATTATGACTTCTTTTTCCAGAAATCCGCGCTCCAAAAGAAGATTCTGCTGACCTGCCCCAAGGTCGGTAAAAACTTTGAGTGAAGAATCTGAGGGAACCTGTGGCATCGTCAGCGGTTCAAGCTGACGGACGAAAACCGATCGGACGGAAATTTCCTGGCGGGAGATTGCCTGGGAGAGAATGGCCTCACATGCAATGCCATCCGCATCAATGTGTGAGATGATGGTTATTTCCGGAGCTGCTGCGATCTGTTCAGCGGCAGCTTTCACATCATCACAAAAACCCATTGCCTATTATTTATGGAGTTCATACACATGAATTGTGCTCTAGAATGCAACCGGAAATGAGTGAAGGGTTTCTTGAGGAGGGGATCATCAGCCCTGCCAGAATGCGTGCAGTTGAGGCTAACGCGATTGCGCTGGGAGTTACCGACCTCCAGTTGATGGAGAGTGCGGGTAAAGCACTCGCCGATATGGCACGCGCTGCCGGCCCTGAACGCATTCTCGTGCTTTGCGGGAAAGGCAACAACGGTGGTGACGGCATGGTGGCCGCCCGCTACCTCCAACGGGGCCTGGTGGCAGATGTCTGCTACCTGGATTCGGGAAAGAGGAGCGATGCCTGTGAGCACCAGCTTTCAGCGTTAAAGCATTGTCGTGTCACCCTTCACCCCTTCCAGTGCCGCGATGATATTGAGGCAATCCGTTCCCGGTTTGAGAATGCCGATATAATCATTGATGCATTGCTCGGTACCGGCTCAGCCGGCTCCATAAAAGAGCCGCTCTCTACCTGCGTCCGGATGGCAAACGCATCCAAAGCGCAGATTATTGCTGCTGATATCCCAACCATGGGAATGCGGGCGGATCGTATCTGTGCATTCCACCGGGCCAAGATTGAAGGATCGATGGTTGTTGATATTGGCATTCCCCTGGAAGCGGAGTGTTACACCGGTCCCGGAGATCTGACCCTCCTTCCTTCCCGCAAACGCACAGCTCACAAAGGGGCCGGTGGTGAAGTCCTTGTTATTGGCGGCGGCCCGTACCAGGGAGCTCCCTGGCTGGCCGGACTGGGAGCGTTGCGGGCAGGGGCAGATATCGTCCGGATAGCTTCGCCGGTCTTTGAACCAATACCCGATTTGATCTATGAACGTCTCGCCGGGGAACGGATCGGTGAAGAACACATCGAACGGCTGATCACGCTTGCAGGCCATGCCGATGTAGTTATCTGCGGGAACGGGCTTGGTGCTGAAAGTCACAGGGTTATACATACTATCGCTCCCTATTGCAAAAAAGCAGTTATTGATGCAGATGCTCTCAGGCTTCCGTTACCGGTAGCAGGAAACGAGACCCTGTACACCCCCCATGCCGGGGAATTCACCCGCATCAC